>NZ_NIBG01000037.1 GCF_002270055.1 Anaeromicrobium sediminis
GTTGCTATCCATTGAAAGCTTCTATGGAAATGAGTCTTGAAGGAAAATGGCCTATGGTGAACTATATTATACATATGGATAGAGAAAAGTGTATCAATTGTGGTATTTGTGTAAAGAGATGCCAACTGAATGTATTTGAGAAGAAAGAAAAAGTTATTCATATGGATGTTTCTAAATGTTTGGGATGTGGAATTTGTGTAAGTACTTGCCCTAAGGATGCTCTGTATTTAGAAAAACTTAAATGATGAATGTTTAAATTAAATGAGTAAAACACATATTAAATATAGTATAGGTCTGTAGATTTTAAGATTATATATGGTAAATTTAAGGGAAGAAGTAATACTTCTTCCCTATATTTTATGTTACTATTATTAGAAAAAGTAAAAAATGGGTTTTAAGTGAAAGGGTCCAGTATTGTGAGGAATGAAAATGATTAATTATGAAGAAAAAGCCATAAGAGAATTTAAACGATGGCAGGGAAAGATGAGTAAGAAGCCTTCTATTAGAAGTCGTATAAGCAAAGGGATACAAAATAAAGTAAATAATATTATTCCCGACAAGGTTCATAGGGTAATTACAGAGGCAATTAAAAATATGGTTAAGGTTGTGCTGGCTGGGTCTAAATTTATTACAAAAGAACCACTTACTGAGGGCTCATTAGAACAGCGAGAAAATTTAGTAAGGCAGAAATTAAAATTTTACAAAAAGGCTGCTACCGTTAGTGGTGCTGGTACAGGCGTAGGGGGAGTCCTAGTTGGCTTGGCTGATTTTCCAATTCTTTTAAGCCTAAAAATGAAGTTTCTCTTTGATACAGCTACCTTATATGGGTTTGATGTAAGAGACTATAGAGAAAGACTATATATTTTATATGTATTTCAATTAGCTTTTTCAAGCGACAAGAAACGTATTGAAGTATATGAGCAGATGGTAGATTGGAACAATTATGTGAAGAAACTTCCATTGAGTATGGAAATGTTTGATTGGAAAACTTTCCAACAAGAATATAGGGATTACATGGATTTAGCTAAAATGTTGCAGTTAGTACCAGGAATAGGGGCTATAGTAGGAGCTTATGCTAACTATAAGTTAATGGATAAGCTTGAAGAAACAGCTATTAATGCCTATAGATTAAGGCTATTTAATGATAAGTATAATGACATACAAGAGTGAAAACAGAAGAGGAGTGGAGAAATTAATGAGTTTTTTAGAAAGAAAAGACCTATATAGAATTGAAATTATTGAAAGGTGTTATGTTTCCGTTATATCTGGTCTTACACATGCAATGCCATCATTAGAATCGGTCGAGAAAAATGGGAACTTTGGTTCTATTCCAATTAGAACTAAAGGTTGGGTAATAAAGAAGTTTGGTAAGAAATATTTTAGAGCAGATGAAAATCAAGATGGAATAGATTTATTCACACCTGCAAACCAACCAATTGCGCTAATTCCTTATAGGGCAATAGAAGGACATTATAAGAAAATATGTGATAATGAATAAAGGAACTAGGGAAATGATTAAGGAGAAGTAGAAAGTTTGAGGATAAGAATAGAAAGTTTGGGAGAGATGAATAAATGATAATTACATTAATAGCAGCAATGGCAGAAAATCATGTAATTGGTAAGGAGGGAATAATGCCTTGGACAATTCCAAGTGAGCTTAAAAGATTTAAAGAATTGACTTTAAATAATACTATTATCATGGGAAGAAAAACTTATGAATCTATAGGTAAACCATTACCAAACAGAAAGACCATAGTAATATCAAAAACAAAAGATGTAAGTTGTGAAAATTGCACTACAGTAGAATCCTTAGAAGAAGCTTTGAATATGGTCAAAGATGAAGAAGAAGTTTTCATAGCAGGTGGAGGAGAAATTTATAAGCAGAGTTTGCCCTATGCTGATAAAATTCATCTCACAATTATTCATAAAAATTTTGAAGGTGATACTTATTTTCCGAAATTTAACAATCAAGATTTTTGTACAACATATAAAAAAAGAATTGAAGAGAAGATACCCTATACATATTATACTTTCGAAAGAAAATTTTAAATAAAAATAGTTTGAGCCCTATGACAGGGGATGTATAGTTTTAAAAGGAGATAAGTATAATAATTCCTACTATTTACCTTGCACATATACTATTCTTGGTATAAAAAATAGGTTCCTATGGTAATTTGAGCGTACCCTAGAAAGTTATTTTTACAGGCTGTTTTTCACAGTCCCTTTTCATATTAATGACCGTAGTTATCTTCAGCAGCTTCTGCATCTGCTTTAGTTTCATGAACCGTACCACGTGGATGTTCAGGTGGCGCATAGATAGCATACAATTTAAGTGGTGTATCACCTGTATTGATTACATTGTGCCATTTACCAGCAGGTATGATGATGGCATAGTCATCATAGACTTTTTCTTGAAAATTCAATTTATATTTACTATCCCCCATTTGAACAAGTCCTTCACCTTCTTCAATACGTATGAATTGATCACCTGTGGGGTGCACTTCTAAACCTATGTCTTCCCCAACCCCTATGCTCATCAAGGTAACTTGCAAATTGTCTCCTGTCCATAAAGCGGTACGAAAAGTATCGTTTCGTTTAGTAGCCTCCTCAATATTAACTACAAAGGGTTTTGGTCCATAATCCTTCAATTTAGTGAACTGTTGGGAACAGTCTGAGTTATACATTGGTGAATTAATATAGTAAGGGTATGGATAGGTTTTATAGACATTATACATATGGCACATTGCTGTATTAATGCAATAAGGACAAGGACAAGGATATGGGTCATAAACATTATACATATTGTTCAATCCTTTCATAGTATTATAAAATTATAATATGCTCTATATTTAGAGAATGTGTTTCGATTTATAGGAATGTATGGCATAGTCATATTACAACCCTTAAAGTGTATACTATTGTAAATGCTGCTAACAAGGAAGTTAAATTATATTATAGTTAGAAAATGGTGAGAAAAGATGAAAGATAAACTATCAATTGGCGAATTCGCAAAACTAAGAAATATTACCACTGAAACATTAAGACACTATGATAGAATAGGTTTACTTAAACCTATTAAAATAGATCCTAAAACTGGATATAGATACTATTCTATTTTACAATATGAAGAATTAGGAACCATTAAAGAACTTCGCCAACTAGGAATGAGCATTGATGAAATTAAGAAGTACTTTAATAATAGAAATTTAAAGCAGTCTGTCAACATATTAGAAGATAAACATAATGAACTTAAAAAAAAAATAAAAGAATTACAACAATTAGAAGAAAGTATTAGTGAAAAAATAAAACACCTACAAGATATTTCTAAAGTATCAGATTTAGAAGGCATATTTATTAAAGAAATTAAAGAAAGAGAAATAATTACTTTTGATAAATCCATAAAAAATGAAATTGACTTAAGTTATGCATGCCTTCAATTAGAGAATGAATTAAAAGAAATAGCCCCAATAGTTGCAAGTAATCGTTATGGAGCAATTATAAAACAAAAGGACATAGGGTTGAATAAGTACCTAGAATCAGTTGTTATGTTTCTTTTCATCAAAGATAAAGATAATATTGATGAAAATCATATTATAAAGATTCCTAAAGGTACTTACGCGTGCATGTATTATAAAGGAAGTATTTGGGATAGAGAAGTTCATTTGAAAAAAATGATTGAGTATATTGGGGAAAAGGCATATAGAGTATGTGGAGATATTCTTCAAATTGTTCAAATAGATATTAGTGTTACAGATAAAAAGGAGGAAGAATTATTCGAAATACAAATACCTATAAAAAAATATTGACATTTGTGTGGCACAAAGGTTTATAATCTACTCCATAATAACAAAACATATTTACCATATAGTTAATACATGTTTTGTTATATTTTTGGAGGTAGGATAAATGAACAAAAATATATTAGGAACAGGGGAAATATCTAAATTATTTATTAAGTACTCAATCCCAGCAATAATTTCTATGATAATAGCAGGTGCACAAACTATAATAGATGGAATATTTTTAGGGAATTTTGTTGGGCAAAATGCATTGGCTAGTGTAAATATGGTTCAACCATTTATGCAAGTTATAATAGGTTTTAGCATGATAATAAGTGTAGGTTCTCTAAGTTTCATAGGAAGAAGTTTGGGAGAATGTAAAAAAGAAGAAGCTCAAAATATATTTAAAACAGCATTTGTATCTATTACAACAGTATCTTTAGCAATAGCATTAATTGGAAGATTATTTAGTGAAGAAATTGCAGTATTATTAGGTGCAAATAAAGTATTATTAGAGGGTGTGTCAATATATATAAGAACCATATCTATATTCGCTCCCCTAATGTGTTTAATGTTTTTATTCGGATTTACGAATAGGGTAGTAGGAAAGCCAGAATTATATTTAAAGGGTATGATTTTAAGTATAATTGTTAATATAAGTTTAGACTTTATACTTATAAAAGAATTAAGCTTAGGAATAATGGGAGCAGCATTTGCTACAGGAACAGCGTACGTATCAGCATTTTTTATTGTAGTACGTCCTATGTTAGATAAAAAGAATATAGTAAATATATTTAGTGGTAAATTTGATAAATCAACAATAGTACCAATGGCATATAATGGTTCATCAGAAGGAGTAATTGCAATTGCAATAGCAACAACTGCATATGTATTTAATATGGCATTTATGAAAATAGCTGGGGAAGCTGGTGTTGCAGCATTTACAACAATAAATTATATATCTCAATTTGGAACACTTATAATGTTTGGAATATCAGATGGAATAGGACCTATACTTAGCTATAATTATGGATATAAAAAACATGATAGATTAAATAATACATTAAAGTTAGCATCAAGGGTAAATATAGTTGTTGGAGTAGTTTTATTCTTTATCTTATTTGGATTTGGAAAACAGTTAGTATCATTATTTGCAAGTGGAAATGAAGAGATTTTAAACTTAGCAGTAAGTGGATCCAAACTATATGCCTTTTCCTTTTTACTGTGTGGATTTAATATAATTAATTCGGGATATTTTACAGCAATAGGGGATGCTAAAGCATCTATTATAATAGCAGCAAGTAGAGGGATAGTATTTATAATTTTAGGAATAAATATACTTCCCATGACTTTAGGAATGAGTGGAGTATGGCTTACAGTTCCATTTGCTGAATGTATGACATTTATTATAGGTATGTATTTAATTAAGCAAAATAACAATTTAATGGATAAAAAAGATTTAAACTATGAACACCTTCGTTGTTAATCATAAGGTGCCCCAAATATAATGGTGGTTTCCGTGGAATAAAAAAGGAAATTGGTATGGAGTTTTAACTTTAATTGAATATAATTAATAGGCAATAGGTCTTTGCAAAGTTATTATATAATTCAAGCCCCTTTAGAATTTCTAAAGGGGCTTGAATTATATAATAAAAAATACAAAAAAATCCAAAACATTAATTTTCCTTCACAAAACCATCACATGGGGTAAGTAGAATTTTCTTATAAATAAACCTAACTTATTTGCAAAAATAATCTAAGAAGAATCTATAGAATGATGTAGCTGCAAGGGAGGAACAAAAGGAATGAAATATTCAAAAAAAGCTTTAAAA
This sequence comes from Anaeromicrobium sediminis, assembly GCF_002270055.1. Taxonomy (NCBI): domain Bacteria; kingdom Bacillati; phylum Bacillota; class Clostridia; order Peptostreptococcales; family Thermotaleaceae; genus Anaeromicrobium; species Anaeromicrobium sediminis. The sequence goes on from NZ_NIBG01000037.1 coordinate 5,612, forward strand.
AAAGTAGTACAAGGGCTAAAAAATATCTTTGATGCAACTGCTGAGGAAGTAGCAAAGGCCATGAGAGAGGCAGAATACACAGCGGAAGAAGTGGCACACGGCATAAAGGAAGTCTATAATGCACCTGATGGAGATATATTTGATGCGTTGGATTATGCTGGATACAGTACCAATGAGATAGATGATGCAATAATGAGTATGATTTGACTTAATGATGGTTTTCTTATTTAATATGGTTATTTTACAAAAATAAATGAAATTATAGACAAGTATTGCCACATGTTTGAATATAATAACTTTAACGAGGTAAAAATTGGAATATGAAAGAGGAGAAATACATATGAAAAAAATTAAAAGAAGAAAAGTTATGCGGGAAATTAAGAAAACAAAAGTCACAATAATAAGTATATTAATAGGTATAATGATTGGGACAATAATCGGAATGATAGGTAGTTAGATAACGGGGATAGTTGAGCGTGGTTTTTACTCAAACTAAGGGTTACGGTATATAGTCGGAGTCTGTACTTCTAAGTGTACAAAATAAAACTATAATTTTTAAAAATTGAATATCACCTACAACATCTTCAACTATAGATATTATCTTACCTTCTTTAATAATATCTACTATATATTCCATATCTGAATACATATTAAGTCTAAAATGCATTTTATAATGTTGAAATTTGTAAAAGCAATTGTTATAATTGTATTGATCCAATTATAACAATTGAATATCTTGTTTTGGGTACCAATATAAGGTTTAATAGGGAAAGTGGTGAAAATCCACTGCAGCCCCCGCTACTGTATACGGAGACAAAGCCAAATCCACTGGATTAATCTGGGAAGGATGGTAGAGAATGACCCGTGAGCCAGGAGACCTGCCTAAAGCTGTATATGGAACTTCGGAGGGAAGTAAGACCATAGAGTAGAACTATTTGAAAGATATTATCTTTTATTTTGATAAAGTTTTTTAAGTTAATAGAGATACGCTGTGCCTCCGTTTTTGCGGAGGCTTTATTTTTTTCTCTAGTATCTTACTGGGATTACTTTTATTAAAGTTAAAAGATTTAATATGATGGTACATGGTTACATTATTTAAAATACAAACATAAAAAAGGAGGACACAAATGAAAAAAATATCTTTACTTCTAGTATTTGTTTTAATATTTTCATTTACTGGGTGTACAAAGGATGAAACTACAAAAGCTGTAAATGAAGATGTGAAAATTGAAGAGACAAAGGAAACAAGGGAATATGAACCTATAACATTTAACTATGAAATTTACGGTGAAAATTATGAGATAACATTTGAAAAAGCTCCTGAAAGAGCTGTTACATTATCTCAGTTTATGACAGAAATGCTTTTAGCTCTAGGTCTTGAAGATAAAATGGTAGGAACAGCTTTTATGGATAATGAAATTTATCCAGAATTTAAAGAGGCTTACGAAAGTATACCTGTTCTTTCTGATAAATATCCTTCTAAAGAAGTGCTATTTTCTGTAGGACCAGACTTTGTATCTGGATGGGAATCAGCTTTTAATGAAAAGAGAGTAGCTTCAGCTACTGATATGATGGATAACGGAATAAATCCATATTTAGCCACATCCATAGGCGGTAGTGGTTCATTAGAAGGAGTTTATAAAGATTTTAGAGATTTAGGAAAAATATTTGCAGTAGAAGAAAAGGCTGAGGAAGTAATTAAAAAAATGAAAACAGAAATAAAAGGGATTCAAGACAAAATAGGGGATATTTCAGAAGAGGAAATGGTAAAAGTTTTTGTTTATGATTCTGGTGAAAAGGAACCTTTTGTTGTAGCTGGTGGAGGAATTAGTGGAGATATTATAAGACAATCAAAGGGAAAAAATATATTTGATCATATTAACAAGGGCTATGCAACTGTATCCTGGGAAGAAGTAGTTGAAAAAAATCCTGAGGTGATCGTAATAGTTGATTATGGAGATACAGATTATGATGCAAAATTAAACTTCTTAAAAGAACATCCGGCTTTACAGCATATAAAAGCTATAAAAGAAGAGAGATTTGTAAAAGTAAGCCTTGCAGATATGTCACCTGGTATTAGAAATACAAAAGCCATAGAAGAACTTGTAAAGGGATTCTATCCAGAAAAGTTTGAGTAAGATGAAGATTTTTGAGAAAAAACTATATTTTACAATATTATGTATAACTTTAAGTGTAGGCCTTATAGCATCCATAATAGCTTCAATTAGTTTAGGGCCTATAACCTTAGATTTTAAAGAAGTATGGAAAATTATAGCTAGTAAGTTGTTTTTCAAAGAGATTTTTCAATGTACTTGGAAAAAAACCACAGAAAGTATTGTTTGGAATTTGAGGTTTCCTAGGACTTTGTTAGCTATAATTGCTGGAGCAGGCCTTTCACTTTGTGGTATAATGATGCAAGCTTTAACTAAAAATCCATTAGCTAACCCTTATATTTTAGGTATATCATCAGGAGCATCTACTGGAGCTGTAATGATAATTATATTTGGAGGTTCTAGCATATTTGGAATACAGAATGTTTCCATAGGAGCCTTTATTGGGGCATTACTAGCAAGTTTATTAGTTTTTATACTATCTAGACAAAATGGTGTTTTTTCTTCAACACGTCTAGTACTAACAGGTGTATCAATAGCTGCTCTTTTTTCAAGTATAACGAGCTTTTTAATATTTACAGCACAAGATTATTCAAAGGTTCATGAGGCATTATTTTGGATGACAGGAAGTTTAGGTGGAGCTAAATGGGGCAATTTATTATGGCCTTCTGCTTGGCTACTAATTTCCTATGTGTTTCTAATTATATTTTCAAGAGGCTTAAATAGTTTATTGTTAGGAGAAGGAGTGGCAATTACTTTAGGGGTAGATACAAAATTTTTAAAAAATATGATTCTTTGTTTAGGAAGTATACTAACCGGATTTGTGGTATCAATAACAGGTGTTATAGGGTTTGTAGGACTTATAGTTCCTCATATATGCAGAACATTAGTAGGGGCAGATCATAAAAGAGTATCTACACTATCTCTTTTATTAGGACCGATTCTACTTATTTGGGCAGATATTTTGGCTAGGATGATAGCTAGACCTGAAGAAATACCCATTGGAGTAATTACCGCATTGTTAGGAGCACCATTTTTTATATGGTTAATAAGAAAGAGCTCTTATTCTTTTGGAGGAAAAAATGGATAGATTAGAAGTTTCAGATTTAGAATTTTCTATAGATGATAAAAAAATAATTGATAATATAAATTTATGTGTAAAAGAGAATAAGTTTGTTGGACTCATTGGACCAAATGGATGCGGTAAGTCAACATTGCTTAAAAATATATATAGATTATATAAACCACATAAAGGAGCTATATATCTAAATGGAACAAATATAGAAAAAATAAAAAATAAAGAAATAGCTAAAAATATGTCAGTTGTTTCTCAGGAAAACAATCATCAATTTGATTTCACTGTAAAGGAAATAGTATTGATGGGAAGATATGCACATAAAGGTTTGCTAGATAGTAATACAGAAAAGGATGAAGAAATAGCTTTTGATTCTTTAGAAAGAGTGGGGTTAAAAGATTTTTATGATAGAAGTTTCCTTAGTCTATCTGGTGGAGAGAAGCAAAGGGTTTTAATAGCCAGAGCATTGACCCAAAATGCAAAAACTATAATACTAGATGAGCCAACCAATCATTTGGATATTAAATATCAGCTTCAAATAATGGATGTTATAAAGTCCTTAAAAGTAACTACTTTCGCTGCAATACACGATTTTAATATTGCATCTAATTATTGTGATTATATATATGTAATGGAAAAGGGTAAAATTAAGTATTTTGGAACACCAGAGAAAGTCTTAACTAAAAAGATATTCGAAGAAGTATTTGGAGTTAAATCCCATATTTCTAAGAATCCTTTTACAAATAAAATTCATATATCATTCTATTCAGATTGTTATAATCCTGTATAAATATAGATTAGAGGTGGGAAAATGGAAAATACATTTAAAAAAGGGATTTTAGTAGTTAGTTTTGGAACAAGCTATGAAAATACTAGAAAAGCAAATATTGAAGCTGTAGAAAATAGGATTAAAGAAGAATTTGAAGGTAATGAAGTTAGAAGAGCTTTTACATCAAAAATGGTTATAAAGAAATTAAAGGAAAGAGATAATATAATTGTAGATACTCCTTATGAAGCTTTAAATAGAATGAAAAAAGATGGGTTTGAAGAAGTGGTTATTCAACCTCTTCATATTATACCTGGTATAGAATATGAAAAGATAGTTTCAGTTGTAAAGGAATATGATGGACAATTTAAAAGAATTGTGTTAGGGAGGCCAGTTTTATATAGTGTAAATGACTATAAAGAAGCTGTTCATGCTCTTAAATCACAACTACCGAACATGAAAGAAGATAGTGCAGTTGTATTAATGGGCCATGGAACATATCATCCTTCAAATGCTTGCTATGCTTGTCTGCAATCTTTCTTCAATGATGAAAAATTAAATGTTTATGTTGGAACGGTAGAGGGCTATCCTGAGATAGATCATATAATACCAAAGTTGAGAGATAAAAATATTAAAGAGGTTACTTTAATGCCATATATGTTAGTGGCCGGAGATCACGCTGTAAACGATATGGCATCAAATGAAGAGGATTCATGGAAATCATTATTAGAAAAAGATGGCTTTGTAGTAAATACATATCTTCATGGTTTAGGAGAAAACCCTGATTATCAAAATATTTATGTAAATCGAGTAAGAGAAGTAATGAAAGAAATGAATGAGAACATGTAGTAAAGTGAAGGGTATGGATTATGAAGTAGCAAACCATGTTTTTTATTTAAAATAAGAATCTGGGCATATTATTTTAGAAATATGCCCAGATTTTTTTAGTTTTAAGCCTAGAAGTTTATTTTTATTCTTTAAAATTCAAGAGTGCCTACAATATTTTCAACTACGGATATTATATGACCTTCTTTAATCATATCTGCAATATACTCCATATCTGGATGCATATTTCTATCATTTTCTAAAAACGCAACTTCCTTTCTTACTAGATCATAGACTGCTCTAGTTGCTGTAGCAGGTTTTAAATCATTATAAAAATCTTGTGCTTGCACTGCGTTCATTATTTCTATTGCAGTTACATACCTGGCAAGTTCCATACATTTATATGCCTTAAGAGCTGCATTGTATCCCATTGATACATAATCTTCTTGTAATGCACAAGTAGGAACATTATCAACGGTGGCAGGATGAGTTAGTAATCTAATCTCCCCAACAATACCAGCTGCTGCATATTGTGGTATCATTAGACCATTGTTTAAACCGGGATTTGAATTTAAAAATGCTGGCAATTCACTTACATATCTATTTACCATTCTATCCAATCTACGCTCTGACATTTTAGCCATATTACACATGGATATACATATAGTATCGGCAGCCATACCTACATAAGTAGCATCTGCATTACACCCCATTATGGCAATACCATCACCATCATTTGTGCTAAAGAGATGTGGATTGTCAACAGAAGAATTTAGTTCAATATCTATAGTAACCTTCCCATCAGCTATTGTTTTCTTAGCTGCCCCGTGTAGTTGTGGTATACATCTTAGAGATAGGGCATCTTGTACTCTGTAGCCCTTATACTTTTCAATTATTTCACTATCATTTAAAATGGTTCTAATATTGTATCCTGTGGCACTTTGATTTGGATGGGGTCTTACATCCATAAGTCTTTCATCCATAGCCATTAAAGTACCTTTTAATACTTCAAGTGACATGGCACCTGCAATATCATTGGTTTTACCAATAATCATAGCATCATATATGGATAGGGAAGTAAGACCAGTTACACAAGATGTTCCAGATACTAATGATAGACCTTCTTTACTCCTAATGACAGTGGGCTCAATATCTGCTCTTCTAAGGGCCTCTGCGCCACTAAGTAGCTCACCCTCATAATAGGCTTTTCCTTCCCCTACTATTACAAGGGCAATATGTGCTTCAATATCAAGATATCCAACTGATCCATGTCTAGGAGCAAAAGGTGTAACACCAGCGTTTAATAATTCTCGTATTTTATCTACAGTTTCTAATCTAATGCCTGTATAACCACTGCCTAATTGCTGTATCATAGCCACCATTATAGCTCTGACACATTCCCTATTGAGTGGTTCTCCTACAGATGTTGCATGAGATCTAAGGTTATTAATTTGTACAATTTCTCTATCTTCTTTACTGATGAACTTTCTACAGTTGTCTCCTAAGCCTGTAGTTATTCCATAAACTACTCTTTCTTCATCGGAGAATTTATCAACTAATTTTCTACACTCTATTACTCTATTTATATACTCTTTGGAAAACTCGACTTTCTTATTGTACCTTGCTATTGCAACTACTTCTTCTATAGTAAGTCTACCTCCAAGTATAACCTTTTCAATATGTGCTGGATTTAACATTGTATTTCCCCCTAATATATAGTCATTAATACTTTCTTCTTAATTGTCTACTATTTTTTTTAATGTAATAGCATTTACAGGACAATGATCCTTGCATATAGTACAACCCCAACATTTGTTTTCATGAAAGGAAACGGTTTTGTCTTCTTTCATAAAGGCATTAAAGTTGCATAGCTTTGCACATATACCGCAATTCACACATTTTTCCTTATCCCAAACTATGTCATATCTCCTTTGAGGCCAAATTCCTTTAGCACCAATAATTTCAGATGCCCTAATAGGGTAACAACAACATCCATCACAATTGCAAATAGCTTGTTCTGCTTCAGAAGTATGCATTAGTCCACTTTTGTTGGCCCTAAGAATAATTTCTTTAGCTTCTTCTTTAGTGAGTGCCTTTCCCCATCCTCTATCCCATTCTGAATTAATGCCCTTTTCAAATAGGATACATACATTTTTAGGTTTATCACATCTAAGAGAAATGGATTTACAATTACATGGAACCATATATAATTCATGGTTAACTTCATCTATAAGTTCTAAAGTTTCATCCATAGTATAAAAGTAAGCATTTTCTATTAGTTTTCTAGTTCCCTTTTTTATTTCCTCAAGTCTAGGAATAGCTCCATGGGCATATTTTTCCACATACCATCTATCTATTTTAATCCTGTCTTCTTCAGGTATACTCTTCCACAGTTCCCCTTCATATTGGGCGAAAAATGCAAGTCTAGTATATACATTGGCTGATGTGTAAACTATTTGTCTATTTACTTCTTCCTTATTGATTACACCTCTCTTATAACAACTTCTGAGAAATTCTTCAGAATCTAAATCAAAGTTTGCTTCAATGAATTTTAGAAGTTCTTCATAAGTATATTTTTTATCTTGAATTTTTTCTATAAGATTAATTTCTTCCTTAGAAAGCATAATGTCCATGTAGGAGTAGGCTTCTTCAGGAACCTGAAAATATTTGATTAATTTTGCATTCATTTAATTTTTCCCTCCTATGGAATTTAAAGAAAGTTAGCATTGCTCTTCCTTTAAACAAATTTCTTTAGAAGAAACCACTTCATCAATGGAGTAATTCTTATTAATAACAAGCCTTTTTAAAATTCCTGCAAAAAGCATTATCATTACTAGAAGAACAGGCAATCCAGAGATAGCAAGAAGTGTCTTAACTCCATCAATTCCACCTGCTGTAACAAATATAACTGCTAATGCTCCCATAAGTACACCCCAGAAGACCTTAATGGCAATAGGAGCTTCTTTTACTCTAGAATCCTTAAGTGACATGATAGATATGGATGATGTCATGGAATCTGCCATGGTCACGTAGGATAACATAACCGTAAGTATGATAAGAGGTTGTATTATATTACCTAAAGGTAAAAATTCGGCAACTTTAAGCATTACACCATCAAAACCTGCTGTGTTTATATAATTCATCATGTCAAATGTACCAGATGCTTGTAGATCTAATGTGAATCCACCAAATGTTCCAAACCAGACTACAGCAAATAAAGCTGGAGCAATAAGGTTGATTAGAATAAATTCTCTTATGGTACGTCCATAACTAATTCGAGCAAGGAATAATCCAATAAGTGGAGAGAATGATAACCAATCTGCTAGATAGAAAGTATCCCACCATTCTGGCCACATATCAGTATTACCAGGTGACAAGAAAACAGATGCTTCAAAGAAATCGTTAACATAGTGAACAAAGCTTTGAACTGTAAGATCTATAATATATTTAGTAGGACCTGCAATTATGACAATAAATAAAAAGGCAATAAAAATCCAAGCATTTTTCTCAGAAAGGAATTTAATACCCTTGTGAAGTCCAGAAATACTTGAAATGGTATATATGGTAGTGATAGTAAGGGCAACCGCAATCCATACTACTGGGCCAGAAGGAATACCGAATATCATTTCAATTCCTGATCCAAGCTGAATAAGTCCATTACCAAGACCCCCTGCAAGACCAGAACATATGGCTGTAAGGGCAACTACATCAACTACATCTTTCCACTTACTTTTAAGAAACTTTTCTCCATAAAAGAGAGTCATTCCACTACTTACAGTGTTTGGCATTTTCATATTGTAAACGGCATATGCAATGGATATTCCACAAAGGGTATAAAGAGCATAAGGAGTAAATGCCCAGTGCATAAATGATTTGTTCATGGCAAATTGGATAGCTCCTGCACTTCCTGGGGCTAAGTTAACACCTTGAGGCACTTTATAGGCAAAATAGATAGGTTCAATTGGTCCCCAAAACATAATGCCTGTACCAATACCAGCACAAAGTGCAATTGTCCAGTAGGCCCAAGTAGATAGCTCTGGCTTTGCATCCTTGCCACCAAACTTGATATTTCCTGTTTTAGAAAAGGCAAAGTAAAGAATTCCAAGTAGAAAAATTAAACAGGTAATTTGAATAAAAGCACCAAAATATTTAGCTATGAAAAGATATACATTCATAACAAATGTTGCAGTAGCATTGGTATCAACCATACTAGAACCTATTATTATGGCGAAGATAATGATTGGAACTGAAATAATGTTAATTCTAAATTTGTCCATTAGAAAAACCTCCTTATATTTTTATTCTTATATTTACTTATGCAAATTTGATGCCATATCACAATAACATAAATCATTAAAAAATAACTGGATTTTGGCACTTTTCATGGGAAAATATAAAGAATTACTCATAAATATAGCAATGTATTATTGCGTGCATATTTTTATTGCGTTATCCTATCCTTGAATTTTACAGCATTAGATTTTGAATAAGAAAATAAGTGAAATAAAATATTGCACTTATAATTAAAATATCATAAAATTTAAAATATAACGACAATAAAACTATATAATAAAGGAGATTTTTTATGGAAATATATAATATCATTATCATTTTAGATAGTACTTATAGAATAATACAGATGTCCCAGCCCCATTTAGATGCAGAAAACGATGTGAATGCTAAATTTATGGGAAAACATATATTGAGTTTCATAGATATTAATATTGATTCAAAGGAAGGGAATACCATATTTAACAATCTACCAGTAAAATATATAATTATTGATAACCCTAATAATGATGGATTTATTGTGCATATTTCTAATGCTCTATATCAAACTACTTTTTATAAAAACATTCTTGATTTGTTGAATATAGGAATACATATTACAGATAGAAGCGGATATATAAAATTTACTAATAAAGCTGCTGAAAAGGGAGAATTTTTAAATAGACGTTTGATTACTGGAAAGCATATTACAGATGTATATCCATTAACATCTGAGACTAGCTGTATACTCAGAACTTTAAAGAATAGAAAACCTCTTCTAAATGTCTACGACACCTTTGTAAGCAATTATTCAGAGCAACCTATATCCAGTATTAATTCAGGATATCCCATATTCATTGATGATATCTTAGTGGCAGGTTTGAGTATAGTAAGGTTTAATAAATATTTGCAGGATGCTTGTAACGAACTCACCCTATTAAATGATTTCGTAAAAAAAGGTAGCACCCTAACACAGAAATTATATAATAAGAACTTATATTATAGCTTTGATGATTTAATTGGAAAGGATGAGAAATTTACAAGTTCTAAAAAACTAGCAAAGCGTATTGCAAAAACTGACTCATCCGTTTTAATATATGGTGAAACAGGCACAGGAAAGGAACTCTTTGCCCAGAGTATACATAGTGCTAGTAATAGAAGTGATAATGAATTTATAGCCATAAATTGTGCTGCCATACCTGAAGGTTTAGTGGAAGGTATTTTATTTGGTACAGAAAAGGGTAGTTTTACAGGGAGTACCAATAAATCAGGACTATTGGAAAAAGCCAACAAGGGTACTTTATTTTTAGATGAGATAAACTCTATGAGTCTCAATGTACAGTCAAAACTTTTAAGAGTTCTTCAAGAAAAGAAGTATATGAAAGTAGGTGGAACGAAGGAAATTCCTTGTGATGTACGAGTAATCTCCTCAACTAATGAATCACCAGAGCACATGCTTAAATCGAGAAAAATTAGATCTGACCTATATTATAGAATCAATACAATCACAATTCCTATACCTCCCTTAAGGGAAAGAAAAGATGATATATGCCTTTTATATGACTTCTTTATAAATAAGATTTCATACGATAGGAAACTTAAGACAAGTGATTCTGTAATTGAAATATTAAAGTCCTATGATTGGCCAGGAAATATTAGAGAGCTCCTACACACGGTAGAATATGCCATTAGTGTGTGTGAAGATTCATATATTACCACAAGGGATATTCCTCAAAGTATTATTAAATATAATGATACTCATGAATCTGATACATATGAATCCCTCACAATAGATAATACTAGCCTTAATAATATTATGAGTAAATACGAAAAGCATGTAATACTAAATTCTCTAAAAAAACATAATTATAATATTACAAAGGCTGCTAAGGAATTAGGATTACATAGACAAGCTTTACAATATAGAATAAAGAAACATAATCTAACGGAATTTATTGAAGGGAAAAAAAGTATTAATAATTAAACTAATCAGTTAACATCTAGATTATAAACCCGCCATGTGAATTTTGTATAATTATAGTATTTCATATATAATTTTATTTAGATTAGTTTTTATGAGTACTAGAGTAGGGGGGCATAATGATGGAAATAACAGTGCTTATAGCCGATGATGAGTTACTGTACAGAGACTTAGTCTCTGATTTCTTAGAAAATAAAGGATATAAAGTGATTGTTGCCAAAGACGGAAGTGAAGCTATTGATTTGTTCTTTTCCACAAGGGGTGTCAATTTGGTTATATTAGATGTTATGATGCCTAAATATGATGGATGGGAAGTTTGTAAGGAAATTAGGAAACAGTCAGATGTTCCCATTCTTATGTTGACAGCATTAGGTGAAGAATCAAATGAAATTCATGGCCTTACCTTGGGAGCCGATGAATATATTTCAAAGCCCTTTAGCTATGAGATTTTTATGGCTAGAATAAAGGCTTTACTTAGGAGAGTAATAAAAGAAAATGAAAAAAATATTGAAATAGAAGGTATTATAATAGATCAATCCAGTCAAACAGTTTCAATACATAATAACGTTATTGAATTAAGCCCAAAGGAATATAAGTTACTACTATATCTTGTGAAAAATCTGAGGATGGCTTTAAGCAGAAACCAGATACTAAATGGAGTATGGGGATATGATTTTTTTGGGGATGTACGAACTGTTGACACTCATATTAAGAGTTTAAGATCAAAACTAGGTGAGTATGGTAAACTAATCCGAACTGTAAGAGGCTTGGGATATGAAATGAAGGTGAATAAATGATTAAGTCTGTAAGAATAAAATTATTTATTATTTTCACCATATTTCTTACTAGCTGTATTTGTCTATCACTTTTTATGAACTTAAAATATCTTGAGAAGTATTATGTTTATAAAAACAAAAGTGATTTTTATAACATATATGAACGTATTAATGAAATCAATTCAAAAGAGCCTGAAACTATGGAAGCCATAATGGATAACATAAATAGAACTGAGAAAATTAACAATGTTATTTTGTTTCCAAAGTCGCCAGTTATTAAATATAGTTCGAAATTTGGAATAAGAGAAGGAAATAGAGATGGATTAATTGAAAAGCCTTTGGCTGATCTTATGTTAACAAAAATGAGTGAGATTAAAACTGACTACATATATGAGGTAGTTAAATTTCCAACACCAAATTTTACAGATGATGACATTCTTAAGGGTATGGGACACGACCAAAGGCAAAGGAGTAATATTCATGATTTAGGGAATAAGGGGAAGAAAAATGTTATCCTAGATAGTTCAACATCTCGTATTGAAGAGAGAGAGATTGTATTTATTAAGGAATTGGATACAGGAGAAATGTTGATTTTAAGAAAACCTCTTCACGATATTAGGAATAACTTAAAAATTGCTAATGAGTTTTTAATGTTTACTGGTGGGATAATAATCATACTTGGAAGTATTTTTATATTCTTCTTTTCAAAACGAATAACAAAACCCATAGTAGATTTGAGTCATATTGCAAAGGACATATCAAATCTTGATTTTTCTAAGAAGTATAAGGTAAAATCAAAGGATGAAATAGGTGCCCTTGGTGATAGTATCAATTTGATATCTGAAGAACTAAATAAAGCCATGGATGACTTAATTGATGCAAATTCTAAGCTAAAGGAAGATATAGAAAGAAAACAACAAATAGATGAAATGAGAAAAAACTTCATATCGAGTGTGTCTCATGAACTAAAAAGCCCTATTGGTATTACGAGAGGTTATGTAGAAGGACTTAAGTATAACATTGCAAATAATGAGGAAAAAAGAAATCGCTATTATGATATATTAATTAATGAGGCAGATAAGATGGATAAAATGGTAAAACAACTACTGAACTTATCTAATTTAGAATCTGGCGTATTTGAATTGGAAAAATCAATTTTTAATATATCCCTTTTAATAGATATAGTTATTGAAAAACATACTCCTATCTTTAAAGAGAAGGGTATTGAAGTAAAAGTCATTATTGATGAAGACCATTTTGTTGAAGCTGATGTCCTAAGGGTAGAACAAGTTATAAGTAATTATTTGACAAATGGCATAAATCATATAGATGAGGGTAAATACATTGAAGTAAGGACCAAATTAGTAGATAAAAAGATTAGAGTTTCTGTTACTAATTCAGGGAAAAATATTCCTGAAGAAGACTTACAAAATATTTGGGATAGTTTTTATAAAGTTGATAAAGCCCGCACAAGAGAGTATGGAGGTACAGGATTAGGTCTTTCAATAGTAAAATCCATTATGGAACACCATGAAGGAAAATATGGCGTAATAAATAGGGAAATTGGTGTGGAATTTTGGTTTCAATTGGACATAATTAATGAAGAATATGACTTTGACAAAGCTCTTGCAAACCCCCTTTAGAATTTCTAAAAGGGGTTTGTTTTATATGAAAAAATAAAAAATCCTAAATATTAATTTTCGTCACAAAACCATCACATAAGAGATATAAAATGAATACATCTTACTTGAGAGGAGGGCAAGGTTACTAAGTTCATGTAACAAGGGCACAAATAATATAGAGATAAAAACTATAGCTAGGTATAGTAGTACAATTATAAGAGTGAAAGAAAATGATGTGGAATTTTGGTTCAAGTTGAATAGAATGAACGGAGAATAGGACATTTTCAAGCATAAAACAAACCCCTTTAGAACTTCTAAAGGGGTTTGTTTTATGTAAAAAGAATAAAAAAAATCCTAAATAATAATTTTTCATCACAAAACAATCACAAAAGGAGAATATAATTTCCTCATAATCAAGAGGTAAGATTACGTAATATGTCTGAAGTTTACAATCAGTTAATAAAAGTTTAGAGTTGAGGGTGATAATAAAATGATAAGTTTTAAACTAAACAGAAAAATAGAAATATATTCAGAAGATGAATTGAAAATGGGTGATAGTACGGTACAAGATGAAGATGAGAAGAGTATTTATATTAGCTGTCCAATAGGTAATAATGGTCATATGAAGTTAGTACCAGGTGAAATCATAAGGGCTATGTATTGTGGTGAAGATAATAAGGTTTATGGATTTATGACAGAGGCAGCTACAATTATTTCTGATGATAATATACCATTGATCAAAGTTAATAAACCTAGTGAATACGAAATAATTCCAAGAAGAGAATTTGTAAGAATTCCAATAATGTTAGATATTCAGATTTTTGTTATAGATGAAAAAATTAGTATTGCTCATAAAACACCTGATGAGTTAAAGGAAATATATAAATATAAAAAATGGATAAAAGGCTATACTTACGATTTTAGTGCAGGTGGACTTGGAGCAGTAGTAGAAGAATCTGTAGATTATGGCAAAGAAATACTTTGCCTGGTAGGAGATGAGTGTTTCCATAAAGGCTTTATTGGTAAAGTTGTACGTACTTCTAGGAATAAAGCTGGAAAGAAACTTTATAAAATGGGTGTACAATTTGTAGGATTGGATTATCAATGTCGAGAAAAATTGGTAAAGTATACTTTTCAAAAAATGCGTGAACAACTTAAAGTTAGATCATCATAAAAATCCTAAATACTAATTTTTCATCACAAAACAATCACAATAGGAGAATATAATTTCCTCATAAAGATAAAACATTCTCCATTAATACTCACATTAAGAATTTAAGATGAAAGTTAGATGAGTAGGATAAACTAATCCGAACTGTAAGCTGTTTGGAATATGAAATGAAGGGTTGTGAATGATTAAGTCAGTAAGAACAAAATTATTTCTTATTTTCACCATGTTTCTAATTCTTTCTATTAGTCTATCTTTTTTTATGAATGTAAAATATCTTGAAAAGTACTATGTTTATAGAAACGAAAGGATTTTTTTCAGCACCTATGAACAGATTAGTGAGGCCTATTTAAACGAGGCTGAAACTATAGAAGATATCATGTATAACATAGATAGAAACGAAAATATTAATAGTTTGATTTTATTTGAGAAATCTCCAGTTATTAAATATAGTTCATCATTTAGAAAAAGAGAGGCAATTAAAAACGGAGTAATTAGAAAAGATTTGGCAGATTTAATATTTACAAAGATGAATGATTTGAATACGGACTACATTTATGAGGTTATTAAACTTCACACACCAGATTTTAGAGAAATTGTATTTATTAAGGAATTAGACACGGGAGAAATATTGATTTTAAAAAAACCTCTCCATGTAGTTAGTACCAGCTCAAAAATTGCAAATGAATTTTTACTCTTTACTGGAGTAATAACAATTATATTTGGAAGCATTTTTATCTTTCTTTTTTCAAAAAGGATAACAAGACCTATAATAGATTTAAGCCATATTGCAAAAAGTATATCAAATCTTGATTTTTCTAAGAAATATAAGGTGAAATCTAAGGATGAAATAGGCATACTTGGTGATAGTATGAACCTAATATGTGAAGAACTAAATAAAGCCATTGATGACTTGATAGAAGCAAATGTTAAGCTAAAGGAAGATATAGAAAGAAGAAAAGAAATAGATGAAATGAGAAAAAAGTTTATATCAAGTATTTCTCATGAGTTAAAAAGTCCCATTGGTATTACAAAGGGTTATGCAGAAGGGCTTAAATACCATATTGCAAATAATGAGGAAAAAAGAAATCGATATTGTGATATATTAATCCATGAAGCTGATAAGATGGATAAAATGATAAAACAACTACTGAACTTATCTAATTTAGAATCAGAAGTATTTAAATTGGAAAAATCAATTTTTAATAT
>NZ_NIBG01000038.1 GCF_002270055.1 Anaeromicrobium sediminis
AAAAAGGACATATTACATCTGATTTAAAATTAGCTTCTGACTATAGTTTAATAACAAAAGTCAATAGCTTACAACCTGATAGTGCAACTAATACAGGTGATGGTTTGCGTCTTGCCTATTGGATGCTAAAGAATTCATCTGATCCAAATGCAAAGAAGTATGTAGTTTCAATGACAGATGGTGATCCTACTTTTAGAAGGATTCTTGACAAGGAGAATGTAATTAAAAGTACTAATGATTATAAATATAATAAATGGCCGTATACTAGCGATAGTTTTCAGTTATATACAGGAGATGAATTGGACAGTAATTCAACATTTATTGCTGGAGGTGCCTATTATCAGCCTAACAATAATGTACGTTATATACCTAAAGGCTCAAATCGTGCATATGATGTTGAGAAAGGAAAGACTGCTTGGAGTGAGGAAAATGAAAGATGTCTTGAGTACGCTGAGTTAATAGGACGAATGATAGCTAATGATTCTAGCATGTCATTCTATGTTATAGGATTTTCCAGTGGTGTTAGCACAGATAAACTTCAAAGAATGGCCATTGCTAGTGGAGCAAAAGAAGTTTCAAATAAGAAAAATTATGCTAGTGCTAATAGTGAAAATGATTTAGAGGCAATCTATGAAGATATTGCAGATAAGATTATTAACGAAATAGGTATAGAGGCACAATTTAAAGAAACTTTACCAGAAGGAATAGAAATTGATGTAAATAATTTACCAGAAGGATATACAGCGGAGAAAATAGATAGTAAATGGAAAATCACAGGAGCCTGGANTAACGAAATAGGTATAGAGGCACAATTTAAAGAAACTTTACCAGAAGGAATAGAAATTGATGTAAATAATTTACCAGAAGGATATACAGCGGAGAAAATAGATAGTAAATGGAAAATCACAGGAGCCTGGAATGGAATAACTCTTAAATTGCAAGATAATGAAAAATATAAGATTGATGACTCGTCAATAGATATACCAGTTATTTTTACACAAGAGGGCAATTATATACTTAATAACAGCTCAGCTTCATTGACTTATAATATTTTAGGAAATGATGATAGTAAAAGTATAAATTTTGACGAAGCAAATATAACAGTTATAGATAACCAACCTCCTACTGGAACAGTAAGCATATCCTCTGATAATACTAACAATAGTTCACTAGCAAAAGTAGGAGACACCATAACATTAAATATAGAAACGAATGAACCTATTGAAACTCCAAATGTAACTATAACAGGGAAGGAAGCTACTGTGTCTGGAAGTGGAACAACTTGGACTGCTACTTATACAATGGCAGATGACGACCAAGAAGGACAAGTAGCCTTTACACTGGATATGACAGACCTTGCTGGAAATGGATCATCTGCATTTACGAAAACAACAGATGAAAGTTCTGTAACCTTTGATAGAACACCACCAGCAATACCAACTCTAACGGATGCAGGAGTTACTGTAACAATTGAGTATCCAGGGGATGCAGTAGTTATGAAATATAAAATAAATACTGGACAATGGTTAGATTATAATGGTTCAATAACATTAAAAGAGAAGGGTACTATATATGCAAAATGCTTTGATGGAGCAGGTAATGAATCGCAAGTAGGAGAGTTAGTAGTAGACAATATTGCAGACGATGTTACAGAAGTGGGAATTACTGATAGTAATGGTAAATCTGAAACTAACATTATTAAAAACGGTAAGTTTATTACTAAAATAAAATTAACATTAAATAAGAGCGTGGAGAATTTAAAAGTAAATTTATCTAGCGAAGATATAGGTAAGTTTACTATGAAGTTAATTAAATTAGTCAAAGATGGAAAAAAATATGAAACAAATTGCAGATTAGATGATAATAATCCTAATACAATAATTTTCCCACAAAGTTTATCACCAGGAGTTTATGAGTGTTTTATAAGAGTACAAGTTAAAGATGATACTGCAAAGGAAGACGAAACTTCTTATAAAATGATGACAGCTTCTATTGTAGTGGATGAGGACACAGAACAATCAGTATCTAACGAAAAAACAACTTTAATTATTAAAGTTGTTAAATCACCAAAAATATTATAAACATAAGAAATATGGAGTATATAGGTACTCCATATTTTTTATGTTCTAGATTTTTATTTTCTCTGGAACTCTTTTGGTGAACTTATATATATGATTAAATCCTAAAGATTTCAATAAATTAATGGCCTCTTCGTAACCATAAGAAAGATATTTTGATTTATGAGAATCGCTTCCAATAGTAATTATTTCTCCTCCTAAATCCTTATATAATTTCAAAATTTCAACTTTAGGAAAGGTCTCCTTTAAACTGCTTCTAAGTCCTGATGTATTAATCTCAAGTCCTATTTTTCTTTCCACTAAAATAGATAATATGTCTTTTATCCTTTCTTCAAAATAATTAAATTCATAATTTCCGCAATAGTCAAGGGCATATCTTTTCATTAAATCAAAATGGGCCAATACATCCACATCTGCGTACTTGGCTATTTTATATACTTCATTAAAATATCCCTCATATATAGGTAATCGTTCCTTTTTAGCCATATAAAGACGTAACTTTTTATTCTCCACATTGTGAACAGAGCCAAGTAAGAAATCAAAATCGTACTTATCTGTTATGACTTTTATTTCATCTGGATTTCTAAAGGGTTCTGCAATCTCTAATCCACACTTTATTATTAATTTATCCTTGTATTTATTCTGCGCTGACCTTACTTCTGATACATAGGTTTCCACATCTAAAGGAGTGTAGATGGGTTCATTAAAATGATCTGTAAAACAAATTTCTGTCATATTTAAGTCTATAGCCTTTTTACAGATTTCGTCTATAGAGGTTTTACAGTCAAAGGAATTGGAAGAATGTATGTGATAATCTATAAGCTTCATAAAAACACCTCTTACATTTTGTATATTATCTATTATACCACTTGAAAATGAATATAAACTATAGACAAACCACTTCAAATCTAAAGTTATGTGAACTTACTTCGTTCATATGAATAAAAACGTTTATAAGGTAAGTCACTATCAGACTAAATAGTGCAAATATTATAATTAGGGTAGAAGGTTCACAATTGTTTACAGCATAGGATATTATGATGTTCCACCTTATAAAAATTTTTCATCCATATTCCCTTGTAAGTAGCTAGATTTTATTGAATTTGGAAGTAGTATGTCTCTACACAAGGTTTGCAAAGGAACGTACGTTTGTATATAATTATTAAAGAAGACTATTATTAAAGGGTGGTATTGTATGAAACAGTTAATATTTCATGTGGATGTGAATTCAGCATTTTTATCTTGGGAAGCTGCGGAAAGGTTAAGAAATGGTGATGATAGGGATATAAGAGAAATAGCCTCAGCTGTAGGAGGAGACCCTAAAAAAAGACATGGAGTAGTTTTAGCTAAATCTCCATTAGCTAAAAAATATGGAGTTAAAACGGGAGAAAGTCTTTTTAATGCTTTTAAAAAGTGCCCAAATTTAATAGTAGTTCCTCCAAATTTTAAGGTATATTACAAATACAGTAGGCACATGGTGGAAATTCTTAAAGAATATTGTGATAAAGTTGAAGTCTATTCTATAGACGAATGTTTTTTAGACATGACTAATAATACATATGGGAAGTCACCTAAAGACATGGCCATAGAAATACAAAGGCATATATATAAAGAACTGGGGTTTACTGTGAATATTGGTATATCAGATAAAAAGGTTTTGGCAAAAATGGCCTCTGATTTTGAAAAGCCTAACAAGGTACATACCCTTTATACTCATGAAATTAAAGAGAAACTATGGCCCCTACCCATAAGAGATTTGTTTATGGTGGGAAGGGCTAGTGAAGGAAAGTTAAAGGCCATAGGTATATATACTATAGGTGATTTGGCAAATTATGATTTACCTACCCTAAAGATCATGTTTAAAAAACATGGCCAGGTCATATATGATTTTGCAAATGGAATAGATTATTCCAAGGTGGAAAACAATGATTATGATAGTGTGAAGGGAATCGGTAATTCTACTACCTTGCCCTATGATATAGAAAGTAAAGAGGATGCCCATAAAGTATTATTATCCTTAACAGAAAATGTATGTATAAGGCTTAGAAAAAAAGAATATAAGTGTAGATCAATTTGTGTAGAAATAAAAAACAATAACTTTAAAAGATATACCCATCAAAAAAAGTTATTTAACCAAACGGATTGTACAGATGTTGTATATGATGAAATAAAGAGATTATTTGATGAAAGTTGGAAAAGGGAACCCCTTAGATATTTAGGTGTAAGAGTGGCAGATTTAACCAAGGACAATTTAGTGCAGTGTTCATTATTTGATGATGAACAAGTACATAAAAAAAGGGAGTTAGATAAGGTATTAGATAATATAAGAAAAGACTTTGGTCAAAGTGTAGTTACAAGGGGAAGTTTATTAAAGAGCAAGTTAAAAGTAAAGGATAAACAATTATTGAGATAGGCACATGAAAAATATATAAGGTGCAGCTATTCCTGTACAGGAATAGCTGCACCTTAAAATAAGGAGAACTTATTAACAAACTTCGCGTTCAAAATCTGAATCAAAGTTAAACTTATCATGAAGGTGACAAAGGCCATCTTCTCCAAATTTTTCATCTATAATACAAGAAATCTTAATTTCTGAAGTACTAATCATTTGAATATTAATACCTGATTCATATAAAGTTTCAAAGAAAGTAGAAGCTACTTCTGCACTTCCTGCTATTCCAGTACCAACTACAGATAATTTACATACCTTACTATCTGATAAGACTTTACTAGCACCAACTTCATTAGCTATTTCTTTACAGATAACTAATGCTTTACTTAAATCGTCAATTTTTACTGTAAAGGAAATATCATTTACTAAATCCCTATTTATATTTTGAATGATCATATCAACAGGTATATGATTTTTAGATAGTTCAGAAAATAATTTAAATGCCACTCCTGGGCGATCAGGTACTTCTAATACAGATAATTTTGCTATATTTTTGTCTAGTGATACTCCCCTCACTTGAACCTTTTCCATTTCACTTACCTCCACAATTTCTGTTCCTTTAGAATCATTAAAACTAGATTTAACTACTAAAGGTATTTTATATTTCCTAGCCATTTCCACAGAACGACCATGTAGTACTTTAGCACCAAGGCTTGCCAATTCTAACATTTCATCATAGGAAATCTTATCTAATAGTTTGGCATTTTTAACTACCCTAGGATCTGCCGTATAAACTCCATCCACATCAGTGTATATTTCACATTTTTCTGCCTTAAGGGCTGCTGCTACGGCCACTGCAGTAGTATCTGAACCACCCCTACCTAATGTGGTAATATCGTTGTTTTCATTAATACCTTGAAAACCTGCCACTATTACTATTTTATCTTGTGACAACTCTTCTTCTATTCTTTCCGTATCTATTTCCGTTATTCTTGCCTTTTTATGATTAGAATCAGTAATGATTCCACACTGGCCTCCCGTTAAAGATATTACCTTTTCTCCTAGGCTTTCTATGGCCATGGCAAGTAAGGCTATGGAAATTTGCTCTCCAGTGGATAAAAGCATATCTAATTCTCTCTCTGGAGGATTCTCATTTATTTGCCTAGCTTTATTCATAAGGTCATCAGTAGTCTTGGCCATGGCAGACACGGTTACGACTACTTTTTTACCTGAGTCTTTTAATTTAACTACCTTTTGAGCAATTCTCTTTATTCTATCTATGGAACCTACAGATGTTCCTCCGTATTTCTGAACTATAATATCCTTCATAAACCTTACTCCTTAAATTTTAAATTCCAATGCATAGGGCATTAGTGTTTAGATCATCCTCTAATCTCACTATAGAGAAATCGTCACCTATAGTATTTAATTGTGAACTTATTATTTCAATAGATTTTGCACTTGTATTATCTGTAATTAATACTAAATTATTTTTCATAGACATGATTGTGAACTTTTGAATGTGATTTTTATCAAGCATGCCAAGTACTCTTGAGATATTTTTAGTATTAACTCTTAAATAATATTTAGAGTTAAATAAATCTAAATCAGCTTCCCTCATATTACCATTTTGTATAAAATGATCAGTCTTGTATTGACCACTTATAATATCATATATATCACAAACTACTGCGTTGGCAGTTGGTTTTTTACCTGCTCCTTGACCGTAAAATTGAAGTTGACCTATTGTATCTCCCACTATGGATACTATATTAAAGGCACCCTTAACTGTGGCCATAGTAGAGTTTTTGTTAACTAATACAGGTTCCACTGATGCAGAAACCTTATTGCCAGAACTTAAAGCTGAACCTACAAGCTTAACAGAAGCTCCTAATTTTTTAAACATGGAAATGTCTAATGTGTTTATATTTGTAATACCACTACATTTTATACTATCCACATCTATTTGATTGTTAAAGGCGATAGATGCCAGTATTGCTAATTTTCTCTTCACATCAAAACCTTCCACATCATCTGTAGGATCTGCTTCTGCATAACCTAGTTCTTGAGCTAACTTTAAGGCTTCATCAAAACCAAGGCCATCATCAATCATTTTAGTTAGGATAAAATTAGTAGTACCATTTAGGATACCCTTAATTTCACTTATGTTATTAATTCTTACATTTTGTTTAAGAGGTTTTATTATAGGTATTCCACCTGCAACACTTGCTTCAAATAGAAATCCCTTTTCGTATTTGTTAGATAAAAATAAAAATTCATCCATATATTTTGCAACTACTGCTTTATTTGCAGTAACCACATGTTTATTGTTTTTAAAAGCTTCACAAATGTATTCATGAGCCTTATCTATTCCTCCAATTACTTCAACCACTATGTGAATATTATCATCATGAAGTATATCATAAGGGTTGGTTGTTAAAATATCCTTTGGAAGTTCTACTTGTCTCTTCTTATTTATATCATTAACTAATATTTTCTTAACAGAAATATCTTTCCCCAATAGTTTCTTTAAATTATTTTCTTCATTATTTAATATTTCATACACTCCAGACCCAACAGTTCCAAGCCCTAGAAGACCTACATTTATCATTTAAAACCACCCTTTCGATGTTCGTGAATAAAAAACACTTGTATTTCTATAGAAAACATTATAACATATATGTTAGAATAATCAATAGAGAAAGTTGAAAAAATTTCAAATAATAATAAATAGCAGTTAACATATAGAATATTGATTAAATTCAAACTATTATCTATAATAGAATGAAAATATGGAATATAATTAAGACGGTATATTATTTTCATTTTATTTCTGAAATATTATTTTTCAACTTTTATTAATTAAATAAAAGATAGCTATCCGTATACTAAAAAAAACCTCTTTCATAAAATGAAAGAGGCACTATTATAAAGAAATGGCGCGTCTCTCATCTGTCTATATGATTACATATAGTTGGAATTGGCACCATTGCTCTTGCGAGCTGGTTGCCGGGCGTCATAGGGCCAGTCCCTCAGCCACTCTTGATAAGAGTAAATATTGAATTTTCTGAATCGATTCACATTTTAGTATAATGGATAGGATGTTAATTGTCAATAATGTCCTTTTAATTAAGGCTTTTAAATTATTAAACAAATATAAAACAATAAAATGACAAGAGGTGGTTAAGGTGAAATATATAAGTACTAGAGATGGATCCGTTGAAGTAAGTTCTTCTTATGGGATTATAAAGGGAATATCAGAGGAAGGTGGACTATTTGTTCCTAAAGCACTTCCTAATAATATAGAGGTAGAAAGTTTCATAGGCAAAACCTATAAAGAAATAGCTACACAAGTACTAAGTGAGTTTTTACATGATTTTTCTAAAGAAGATTTAGAGGAATGTGTGGATAAAGCTTATGATAATAAATTTCATGTGGATGATTTAGTTAATCTTAAAAAAGCAAATAACAGTTTTTTCTTAGAATTATTCCATGGTCCTACTATAGCCTTTAAGGATATGGCTCTTTGTATGTTACCACAACTTATGAATGTGGCAAGAAAAAACATAGGATTTAATAAGGATGTAGTCATACTAACGGCAACATCAGGAGACACGGGTAAAGCTGCCCTAGAAGGCTTTGCCAATGTGGATAATACTAAAATAATAGTATTTTATCCTAAAAATGGAGTAAGTAAAATACAAGAATCTCAGATGATTACTCAGGAGGGGCACAATACTTATGTAGTAGGTATAGAAGGTAACTTTGATGATGCTCAATCTAATGTTAAAGAAATGTTTACGAGTAAAGAGATGAAAGATCACTTAAATAATTTTGGCTATGAATTTTCCTCTGCCAATTCTATAAATATAGGAAGACTAATACCACAGGTAGTCTATTATGTTTATTCTTATGTGAAATTATTAGAAAAGAAAGAGATAAAGACAGGAGAAAAAATAAATGTGGTAGTGCCAACGGGGAATTTTGGTAATATTCTAGCAGCATATTATGCTAAAAATATGGGGGTTAAAATAGATAAATTGATTTGTGCTTCTAATGAAAATAATGTATTGTCAGACTTTTTCAAGGAAGGTATATATGATAAAAGACGTGAATTTAAACAAACCATATCTCCTTCCATGGATATATTGATTTCAAGCAACCTAGAAAGATTATTATATGAAATTGTAGGTAGAGATTCTAACAAAGTTAGAGAATATATGAATGATTTAAAAGAAAGAGGAGTATATAAGCTTAGTGAAAATGAGAAAAACAAACTTAAGGATTTTTACGGTGCTTGGGTAAGTGAGGAAGAAACATTAGATACAGTTAAGACTGTATATGAAAAGTTCAATTATGTGATAGATACTCATACTGCTGTAGCATATAGGGCCTATGAAAAATATTTAAAAGACACTTGTGATGATAAAAAGACTATTATAGCTTCTACGGCTAGTCCATTTAAATTTACTAAGAGTGTAATGGAAGGTCTAGGAGAGCTAATAGAAGGAAAAGATGATTTTCAGTTACTTAAAGAGTTATCAGAGAAGTATCATATGGATATACCAAAGGCTGTTAAAGAACTAGATAAAAGGGAAATACTACATGACAGAGTTTGTCATAAGGACTATATGAAGGACATGGTTAAAGAAATACTTGCATAGGGGGATGAGCATATGATTAGAGTACAAGTACCTGCAACTACTGCAAATGTAGGTCCAGGTTTTGATGCATTAGGAATAGCACTTGATCTATATAATGTATTTTATATGGAGGAAATAGATTCGGGTCTTATCATAGAAGGTGTAGATGAAGAATTTAGAAATGAAGATAATTTAATATATCAATCTATGGTAACTACCTTTGAAGAAGTAGGTTATAAGCCAAAGGGAATAAAAATAAAAGTTGAAAGTAACATTCCCGTATCAAGGGGCCTTGGAAGTAGTGCCACATGTATAGTTGGGGGCATTATGGGAGCAAATGCCCTAGCAGGAAATGTATTAGATAAGTATGATATATTAAAAATAGCCACAGAAATTGAGGGTCATCCAGATAACGTGGCTCCATGCATATTTGGGGGTATGGTCACTAGCATATATGATAAGGGAGAAATCCACTATAGTAAAATACCAGTAAAAAATGATTATAGTTTTTGCCCAATAATACCTGACTTTAAATTGTCCACTAGTGAGGCAAGGGGAGTTTTACCTGAGGTAGTAGATTATAAAAACGCTGTATTTAATGTGGGAAGGGTAGCCCTTTTAATATCTAGTTTAGTAAATGGAGAAGATGAACTTTTAGCTCTTGCTTGCGATGATGTACTCCATCAACCTTATAGGGGTGGACTCATAAGAGATTATGACAATATAGTAAATGCTGTAAAGGAAGCTGGCGTGAAAGGTGTCTTCTTAAGTGGAGCAGGCCCTACTATTATGACTATAGTTAGGGAAAATGATGATTATATTAAAATAATGAATGATTATGTAAGTATGTTAGAAGACAATTGGATTATGAAAGATTTGAAAATAGATAATGAGGGAGCACTTGTGGAAGAAGTTGTATAGTGTTCTTAAGGAGTGTGGTGAACCTATTTCAGCTCATAGGGAAGAGACTATGTATATTTAATATGAAAGTGATATATCTATAGATATACCACTTTCTAACTCTATTATAAGATCTAAAGCATATGGCCTCTTAGTGATTTACCTTATAAAATATTTTTTATTTATATGAGTCAAGTAAGTTCAAATACCTTTAGATTGGACAGAATATCTATATAATACCTATTGACAAAAAAATATATAGGAGTATAATAAAAGAAAAAAAGTCATCTTTAATCTAGTACGAGATACTAGAAAGGTTTTATATGAAAATTAAGAGCTTACGAGATAAGCTTAATTTCTTATGCCAATACAGCCTTTCTATTATGGAAAGGCTTTTTTTAATATAAACCTTTAGTTTAAATATGAACCTTTAATTTAGGTCCTGTGAGGCCAAGAAGGAGAGTGTGAAAATGAAATATTTAATTGAACCAAACGATTTAACGTTAAATGAAACGGAAAGAATCTTATCTTTAGCACAATCTATAATGAAGGAGCCAAGAAAATTTGCTCAAGTATGTAGGGGTAAATTAATGGCTAATCTTTTCTATGAACCTTCCACAAGAACTAGATTTAGCTTTGAAGCTGCCATGTTAAGATTAGGTGGCAATGTAATGAATTTATCAGATATTAGTACTTCATCCCACACAAAGGGAGAGTCTATGGAGGATACTATTAAGACCATATCTTCATATAGTGACTTAATAGTTATGAGACATCCTAAGGCTGGAACTCCTAAAAAATCCATACCCCATTCTTTTGTACCAATTATAAATGCTGGTGATGGACCTAATCATCATCCTACTCAAACCTTAACAGACCTTTTAACTATTAAGGATATTAAGGGACACATATCAAATCAAACTGTTGCCTTTTGTGGAGATCTACTCTATGGAAGAACAGTGCATTCCTTAGTAAAGGCACTTAGTAGATATGACAATATAAAGTTTATATTCATTTCCCCAAAAGAATTAAAAATTCCTGATTATATAAAAGAATATTTAGATGAAAACTCTTATGTGGAAACTCAGTCACTAGAAGCAGTTATGGACCAAATTGACGTACTTTATGTAACTAGAGTTCAAGGAGAGAGATTTGAAAATATAGAGGAATACAATAGATTAAAGGACATCTATATAATAGATCCTAAGAAATTAGAAAATGCTAAGGAAGACATGATAATCATGCATCCCCTACCTCGTGTAAATGAAATAGATACTAGGGTAGATGAGGATAAAAGGGCTGTATATTTTAATCAGGTAAGATACGGCATGTATGTGAGAATGGCCCTAATAGCTGATTTTGTAGGTGATGAAGCATGCTAATAGAGAGAGTACGAGTAATAGACAAGGATAGTGATTATACAGCTAATGTGTTAATAAAAGAGGGAAAAATAAAAGAAATTACTAAGTGTGATGGTGAAGGTAAGTATGTGTTAATGCCAGCCTTTATAGATATGCATACCCACTTAAGAAGCCCTGGGTATGAGTACAAGGAAGACCTAGAAAGTGGCCAGAAGGCTGCATTAAAGGGCGGATATACTACTCTATGTTCCATGGCAAATACATTACCCGTTTGTGATAATGAAAAGACTATAGAGTATATAAAGGATGAAAGTAAAAGGCTAAATCTATGTGAAGTAATTCCCGTATGCAGTGTAACTAGAAATCTAGAAGGAAAAGAAATTGTAAACATAGATAATATGATAAAGCACACAAATCTTTTTTCAGACGATGGAAATACCATATTCAGTCAAAGCATAATGAAAGATTCCTTGAATTTATCTAAGGAATATGGGTTTAAGATACTAACCCATTGCCAACCGGAGGCTAAAATTATAAAAAGAGATTTAAATCTACTTGAGGAAATAGGCGGAAATTTACACATATGTCATGTGAGTAGTAAAGACAGTGTTGAGCTTATAAAAAATCATAAGGATAAAGGGTTAGATTTTACTTGTGAAGTGGCACCCCATCACATATATGGTTACGATATAGACTACAAAGTAAATCCATCCTTTAGAAGTAAAGAAGATTTTGAGAGCCTAATAGAAGGAATAAAAGATGGATATATAGATATAATTGCCACAGACCATGCACCTCACAGTGCAGAGGATAAAATGAAGGGGTCACCAGGCATATCTAATATAGAAGTGGCCTTTTCCATGGCATACACCTCACTTAACAAATATGGCATAGATTTAAATAAAATAAGTGAACTAATGAGTTATAATCCGGCTAAAATATTAGGACTGAATAAGGGATTAATAAGGGTTGGAGACGATGCGGATTTAGTTTTAATAGATATGGATGAAGAATATGAAATAGATACTAATGACTTTGTGTCTAAGGGAAAAAACAACCCATTTAATAAAGAAAAGGTTAAGGGAAGAATACTTAAGACTATGAGAAAAGGACGTGTACTTTATGATTATAGATAGATTGTGCGAAGAAGTGAAAAAATATGGGCCTGTATGTGTAGGGCTAGATACTAAAATAGAATATTTACCTGAGTATTTAAAGGATAAAGATATAAGTGACAGTGAGAAACTATTTGAATTTAATAGAAAAATCATAGATGATACTCTAGATACTTGTGCCTGCTATAAAGTGCAAATAGCCCACTACGAATCCTTAGGATTAGAAGGACTTAAGGCATATTCTGAAACTTTAAAGTATATAAAAGAAAATAATAAATTATCCATAGGAGATATAAAGAGGGGCGACATATTATCAACGGCTACCATGTATGCTAAAGCCCACTTTGAAGGAGAATTTGAAGCAGATTTCATAACTGTAAATCCATACATGGGTGAAGATGCCATATCTCCTTACTATGAATATATAAAGTCAAAGGAAAAGGGACTGTTCGTTCTTATGAAAACTTCTAATCCTTCATCCTCTGATTTTCAAGATTTAGAAGTTAAAGATGAGAAACTATATATGGAAGTTGCTAAGAAAATAGAATCTTGGGGAGAAGAATTTGTGGGACAGAGTGGATATAGTTCCATAGGAGGAGTAGTAGGTCTTACGGGAGCAGGAGAGTTAATAAACATAAAGAATGAACTAAAAAATTCTTTCTTCTTAATACCTGGTTATGGTGCACAAGGAGGAGATCCAAAAGTACTAAAGCAGCTTTTCAAAGATGGCATATGTGCAGTTATAAACTCATCAAGAAAGATCATAACAGCACATAAAAATGTGGATGAAACAGAGACTTTTAGCTTGTGTGCAAGAAAGGAAACATTGAGAATGAGGGAGGACATAGGATGGGAAAAATAATATCTAATAAAGAAATATCTCCTAATGTTTACCTAATGAAGGTAGGAGGAAATTATAAGGGGGATATGGGACAGTTTTATATGATAAGATGTGATAATTTCCCTCTATTATCTAGACCTATAAGCATTCACAATATAGAAAAAGATTGCATAAGTTTCTTGTATGAAGTAAAGGGTCAGGGAACGGAAATCCTAAAGAACTTAAAGGAAGATGACAAAATCATACTGCAAGGCCCTTATGGGAATGGATTTGAGAAAAGAGAAGGAAAAATTGCATTAATCGGCGGAGGAATGGGAATAGCTCCACTATTTTATACGGCTAAGAACTTAGATAATGTGGATATATATTTAGGATTTAGTGAAAGATCTTTCTTGGAGAAGGAATATGAAGGCGTATGTGAAAATCTACACATAAAAATCGGGGGATATATAACGGACATGGTTGACTTTGACAAATATGATTATATATACACTTGTGGTCCTGAAAAGATGATGGAGAAAATAACTGAAATGGGAAAAGACAAGGTATACGTATCTGTGGAAAAGCACATGGCTTGCGGAATCGGAGCATGTTTAGGATGTAATTGTGATACTAAGAATGGAAATAAAAAGGTATGTAAGGACGGACCAGTATTTCTAGGGGAGGATGTGTATTATGAGTAATATGGAAGTAAAGTTTTGTGATATATCCTTTAAAAATCCTCTAGTCACTGGATCAGGAACCTTTGGATTTGGAAGGGAATATGAAAATTTTTATGATCTATCAAAACTTGGTGGAATTTCAACTAAGGGGTTAACCTTAAATCCTAAAAGTGGAAATAAGGGTGCTAGACTATATGAAACTCCTAGTGGTCTACTAAATAGTATAGGTCTTGAAAATCCAGGAGTAGATAGGTTTATAAGGGAAGAGTTACCCTACATGAAAAAATTAGGTACTAACATAATTGCCAATGTGGGTGGAGCAACTATGGAAGATTATGAAAAGGCAATAGAGTTAGTATCGAAAGAAGACGTAGATATAATAGAGCTAAATATATCATGTCCAAATGTTAAAAGCGGTGGAATGATGTTTGGTCTAGATGAAGTATCTACAGGAAAGATAGTTAAAAAAATAAGAAGTATTACTAGAAAACCACTAGTAGTAAAATTATCTCCTAATGCGGAGAATATAGTAAGATGTGCACAGGCTTGTGAAGCAGAAGGGGCAGATGGAGTAAGTCTTGTAAATACTTTTAAGGGAATGGCCATAGACATAAAAAGTAGAAAAAAGGTGTTTGAAAACACTTATGCAGGATTATCAGGCCCTGCCATAAAACCAATAGCCCTAAGAATGGTCCATGAAGTAAGTAAGAATGTTAATATCCCTATAATAGGTATGGGTGGAATAATGAATTATAAGGATGCCATAGAATTTATCATGGCAGGAGCAACCCTAGTATCTATAGGGACGGCTAATTTTATAAACCCTAGCATGGGAGAAATAATAGTAAATGATTTGAAAGCATTTATGGAAAAAGAGAATATAAAGAGTTTTGAAGAGATAAGAGGAATTATCTAGACAGGTAACAACGACTAACGAACAACAATTAAGGAGGATTTCACATGGATAAGGTTATGGAGATATTAAAAAGATCAGAGGCATTACTAGAAGGACATTTTTTATTATCATCAGGAAAGCACTCTAACAGATATGTACAATGTGCTAGAGCTCTAAAAGATACAAGGGATGGAGAAGCTTTAGGAAAAATAATAGGAGAGAAAGTAAAGGATTTAGATATAGATCTAGTAGTAGGTCCTGCCATGGGAGGAGTAATCATCGCCTATGAAGTAGGAAGAGCCCTTGGAAAGGAATCCATATTCACAGAGAGAAAAGACAACATTATGACTCTAAGACGTGGATTTGAAATTAAAGAGGGACAGAAAATTTTAATAGTAGAAGACGTAGTAACTACAGGAAAGTCTACCTTAGAAGTAAAGAAACTTTTAGAGGAACTAGGCGGAGTAGTATTAGGCGTTGGGTGCATAGTAGATAGAAGAGGTAAAGATGTTGATTTAAACATGCCTGTATATAGTGCCATAAAGCTAGAAATAGAAAGTTATGATAATGATAATTGTCCATTATGTAATGATGGTGTTGAACTTTATCAACCAGGAAGTAGAAAGATGGCTTAAAGGTTAAGGGGTAACTTTTAACCCTTAACCCAAAATATAGATGACTAACCACAAATAAACTTTAATTTAGTCCAGAGAGGCTAGAAAGGAGACACATATGAAAGCGAAATTAATACTTGAAAATGGAATTGTACTTGAAGGTAGAGCCTTTGGGTATTTAAAGGAAAGTGTAGGAGAGGTAGTATTTAATACGGGAATGACAGGGTATCAGGAGGTATTAACGGACCCATCCTATTATGGACAGATTGTAACTATGACTTACCCATTAATAGGAAACTATGGAATAAACCTAGAAGATATGCAGTCAAATTCCCCAAAGGTGAAAGGCTTTATTGTAAGAGAACAATGTGATTATCCAAATAACTATAGATGTGAAATCCAATTAGATGATTATTTAAAAACTAATAAAATAATAGGGATTGAAGGAATAGATACTAGATATCTAACTAAAATCCTTAGAAGTAGTGGAACTATGAGAGGAATCATAGCTTTAAGAGAACTTAGTGAAAGTCAAATAAAAAATAAATTAGAGAATTTTTCTAATAAAGAGGCTGTAAGTAATGTGACTACTAAGGAAGTATACACTATAGATGGTAACGGCAAACATGTGGCCATATGGGATTTTGGAATAAAGCAAAATATAATAGACTCTTTCTTAGAAAGAGGTTGTAAAGTAACAGTTTTTCCTGCCAATGCTAAAGGAGAAGATATATTAAAGACAAATGCAGATTATGTGTTTCTATCTAATGGACCGGGAGATCCAGAAGATTTAACAGATGTAATAGAAAATATAAAAAAGGTAATAGGAAAGATGCCTATAATAGGTATATGTTTAGGCCATCAATTATTAGCCTTATGTTTAGGAGGACAAACTTCTAAGTTGAAGTTTGGCCATAGGGGATGCAACCATCCTGTTAAAGATTTAGAGGAAAACAAAGTTTATATAACATCTCAAAATCATGGATATTACGTAAGTAAATTACCAGAGAATATGAAAATAACTCACGTAAGTTTAAATGATAATACCATTGAGGGAATGAGACACGAATTCCTTCCTATATTTAGTGTTCAATTTCATCCAGAGGCTAGCCCTGGACCAAGCGATATGAACTATATATTCGATAAGTTCTTAATAAGTGCTTAAAAAAATGGTGAATTAAGCAGAGGGTTTGTGAACTTACTTCGGTCATATAGATAAAAAATATTTTATAAGGTAAGTCTCTATCAGACTATAGACAGTGAATAGTATAGTCACGATAGAAGATTCACAATTGTTTACAGCAAATGATGTTCTGATGTTCCACCTTATAAAAATTTTTCATCCATATTCCCTTGTAAGTAGCTAAAGTTTATTGGATTTATAAGTGATCTACCTATAGACATAGGTAGATGAAATTGAAAATATATGGGAGGAAATGAATATGAATATAGATTTAAATATAAAAAAGGTATTAGTAATAGGATCAGGTCCAATAGTAATTGGTCAGGCGGCAGAGTTTGATTATTCGGGAACTCAAGCGTGCCAGGGTCTTAAAGAGGAAGGTATTGAGGTAGTTTTAATTAATAGTAATCCTGCCACTATCATGACAGATAAGGAAGTGGCAGATAAGGTATATATAGAACCACTTGAGGTGGAAGTAATAGAAAAGATCATAGAAAAAGAAAGACCAGATGGATTAATAGCAGGTATGGGAGGTCAAACGGGCCTTAATCTTGCGGTAGAATTAAGTGACAAGGGAATACTTGAGAAGTACAATGTGAAGGTTTTAGGTACTTCAATAGAGAGTATTAAAAAGGGTGAAGACAGGGAACTGTTTAGAAATTTGATGAAAGAGATAAATGAGCCTGTAATAGAAAGTGAAATAGTAAATGATTTAGATAAAGCCCTAGAATTTGCCATGAAGGAAGGGTATCCATTAGTTATAAGACCAGCATATACTATGGGTGGTGCCGGTGGTGGAATCGCCGAGAATGAAGAGGAATTAAGAAGCATAGTAAAAAGTGGATTGTTACTAAGTCCAGTTAAGCAAGTTTTAGTTGAAAAGTGTATAAGAGGTTGGAAAGAAATAGAATATGAAGTAATGAGAGATAGATTAGGTAATAAAATAAGTGTTTGTAATATGGAAAATGTAGACCCGGTAGGAATTCATACGGGAGACAGTATAGTAGTGGCACCTAGTCAGACTCTAGCGGATAAAGAATATCAAATGCTTAGAAACTCAGCATTAAAAATACTAGAAGCAGTAGGTGTAGAAGGGGGATGTAACGTACAATTTGCCCTTCATCCAGAATCTAAAGAATATGTAATAATTGAGATAAACCCAAGGGTAAGTCGTTCATCGGCCCTGGCTTCTAAAGCTACAGGATATCCAATAGCTAAGGTGGCAGCTAAAATAGCCCTAGGATACACATTAGATGAAATTAAAAACTCTG
>NZ_NIBG01000039.1 GCF_002270055.1 Anaeromicrobium sediminis
TTGGAGCAGGAGTAGTTGCTACAATCATTGAGTAATTTATAATTTATGGGACTAGGTGGATCATAAGACCTAGTCCCTTTATAAAGAAAAAACTGTAAAAAAAGAAATAGAAATAATGAAAAAAAATAAATTGGTTAAACTAATTAAAAAAACTATTCTAAGTTAAAAATGTAAATTCAAGATACTCTTTTTCTTGTATTTAGGTTTTTGACTTAGGATGCAAGGTTTATTCCTTGAAAATAGTCATTGAAAAACTATGTTGACATTCGTTAAGAATTATGATAGTTTAATTAGGTAATGGTAATATAATGAGATATCTGCGTCGAATTGCTATATATCTAAGTAGAGGTAAATGCTGCAGGAGGTGTAAAAAATGAGAGTTAAAGTTACTATGGCTTGTACAGAATGTAAGCAAAGAAATTATCACACAATGAAGAACAAGAAAAACAACCCTGAAAGAATGGAAATGAAGAAATACTGTAAGTTTTGTAAGTCACACAAAATGCACAAGGAAACTAAATAATCTAGCCTTGGATTATTAAAACATATAAGATAAGGATGTGAAGCCAATGGCAGTACAAACCAATGCGAACAAGATGAAAAAATCTCAAAGCGTGGGGAAGTTCTTTAAACAAGTAAAGGCAGAGCTGAAAAAAGTTATATGGCCAAGTAGAAATGACCTGGTTTCATTTACTACGGTAGTATTAGCAACTTGTGCAATAGCAACAGTAGGAGTTTGGGCTGCAGACTCAGTTTTTGGTCGTGCACTTCAAATGTTCATTAAATAGCGAGGGAGGAACTCTCGAAAATGTCAGAGCAGGCAAAATGGTATGTTGTTCATACTTATTCAGGGCACGAAAATAAGGTTAAGGCTAACATTGAAAAGTTAGTTGAAAACCGTGGAATGGAAGAATTTATTCCTGAAATAGTAGTGCCAACAGAGGAAAGTATAGAAATTAAAAATGGCAAGAAAACTGCCAAGCAAAAAAAGATATTTCCAGGATATGTTTTGATTAAAATGGTCATGAACGATGAAACGTGGTATGTAATCAGAAACACTAGAGGTGTTACTGGTTTTGTAGGACCAGGATCAAAGCCAATTCCACTTAGTGAAGAAGAAGTTAAGAATATGGGTATTGAAGAACCAGTTGCAGAGATCGATTTAGTAATAGGAGATACGGTAAAAGTAATATCAGGCCCATTTGAGAGCTTTATTGGAGCGGTTAAAGGAATAAATCTTGAGAAACAAACTTTAAAGGTTTTGATTTCCATGTTTGGAAGAGAAACTCCAGTAGAATTAGACTTTATACAAGTTGAAAAATTATAATTAGTTAAAAAGCTATAAGGCTTTTAATATAAAACAAAGAAATATAGTATAGATTACACAAGAAATGAGGAGGTGTATTTGCTATGGCAAAAAAAGTAACAGGATATGTTAAGTTGCAAATTCCTGCAGGAAAAGCTACGCCTGCACCGCCAGTAGGTCCTGCATTAGGACAACAAGGTGTTAACATTATGCAATTCTGTAAGGAGTTCAATGCAAAAACTGCGGATCAAGGTGGATTAATTATACCAGTAGTAATTACTGTTTACCAAGATAGATCATTTACATTTATCACTAAAACTCCACCAGCAGCGGTATTATTAAAGAAGGCTGCAGGTTTAGATAAAGCTTCAGGAGTACCAAACAGAGATAAAGTAGCTACAATTTCTATCGATAAGGTTAAGGAAATTGCTGAATTAAAGATGCCAGACTTAAATGCAGGAAGCTTAGAAGCTGCTATGAGCATGATTAAAGGTACTGCAAGAAGTATGGGTATCATCGTAGAAGGATAATCTCATATTAAATTATAAAAAACT
The DNA here is from genome assembly GCF_002270055.1 of Anaeromicrobium sediminis. Classification (NCBI taxonomy): domain Bacteria; kingdom Bacillati; phylum Bacillota; class Clostridia; order Peptostreptococcales; family Thermotaleaceae; genus Anaeromicrobium; species Anaeromicrobium sediminis. The sequence continues at coordinate 1,861 of NZ_NIBG01000039.1, forward strand.
TAAAAAGCATACGACGTGGGAGGTACTCTCAAAAACCGTTAAAACCACATAGGAGGTAAAATAATATGCCAAAAAGAGGTAAAAAATATCAAGAAAGCATGAAGCTTGTTGATAGAACTAAATTATATGATACTGATGAAGCTTTAAACTTAGTAGTAGAATCTGCTAAGGCAAAGTTTGATGAAACAGTAGAAGCACATGTTAGATTAGGTGTTGATTCAAGACATGCTGACCAACAAGTAAGAGGAGCAATTGTATTACCGCATGGTACAGGAAAAACTAAAAAGGTTTTAGTTTTTGCTAAAGGTGAAAAAGCTAAAGAAGCAGAGAATGCGGGAGCAGACTTTGTTGGTGCAGAAGACATGGTACAAAAAATTCAAAAGGAAAACTGGTTTGACTTTGATGTAGTTGTTGCTACACCAGATATGATGGGTCTTGTAGGAAGACTAGGAAGAGTATTAGGACCAAAGGGATTAATGCCAAACCCTAAGTCTGGAACAGTTACTTTTGATGTAGAAAAAGCTATTAACGAAATTAAAGCTGGTAAAGTTGAGTATAGATTAGACAAGACTAATATTATCCATGTTCCAGTAGGAAAGGTATCTTTTGGAGCTGAAAAGTTAACAGAAAACTTTAAAACTTTAATGGATGCTATCGTTAAAGCAAAACCTGCTGCTGCTAAGGGACAATACTTAAGAAGTGTTACTGTAACTAGCACAATGGGACCTGGAATCAAGATTAATCAAGCTAAGATCACAGAATAATTTGGTAACAAAAAAACCTTGACCAAGTTAAGGGTGGATGTTATAATTGATTCTGTTGTTAATAAAATTAAAAAGCAAACCGTAGACAGTAGGGACCATGAGTTTAAAAAGCCTACCGAGGTAAGGATAGATTCGATTAAGAATGAACCTCTCTATGTCTACGGTAGAGAGGTTCTGTTATTTGACAGAACGTTCGCAATTCAAAAGTTGCAAGGAGGTGGACTACCACATGTCAGCAAACTTAAACGCTAAAAAGCAAGTTGTTGAAGAAATTAAAGAAAAGCTTTCTAAGGCTCAATCTGCAGTAATAGTAGACTATAAAGGTTTAACAGTTGAGCAGGCGGATAAATTAAGAAAGTCTATGAGAGAAGCTGGAGTAGAATATAAGGTATACAAAAACACTTTAGTAAGATTAGCTGTTAAGGACAGTGAGTTCGAAGGATTAACTGAAAACTTAACAGGAACAAACGCTATTGCATTTGGATACGAAGATCCAGTAACTCCTGCAAAGATTTTAAATGACTTCGCAAAAGAAAGTAAAGCTTTAACATTAAAAGCAGGTGTTGTTGAAGGACAATACTACGGAGCAGGTACTATTCAAGAAATTGCAGATATTCCATCAAGAGATGTATTACTTGCTAAGTTACTTGGAAGCATTAAGTCTCCATTATCTAACTTCGCTTACTTAATTCAAGCGATGATTGATAAGAACGAAGGACAAGAAGCATAAAAAAAAATTAAATTGAAAAATTTCGGAGGTGCACAATAATGACTAGAGAGCAAATTATTGAAGCTATTAAAAATATGACAGTTTTAGAATTAAACGAGTTAGTTAAAGCTTGTGAAGAAGAATTCGGAGTATCTGCAGCAGCACCAGTTGTTGTAGCAGGTGGAGCAGCAGGTGGAGCAGCAGAAGAAAAGACTGAGTTTGATGTTGTTTTAGCAAGTGCTGGAACTCAAAAGATTAAAGTAATCAAGGCTGTAAGAGAAGTAACAGGATTAGGATTAAAAGAAGCTAAGGCTGCAGTTGATGGAGCTCCTACAACATTAAAAGAAGCAGTTTCTAAAGAAGAAGCTGAAGAAGTAAAAGCTAAATTAGAAGAAGTTGGAGCAGCTGTAGAAGTTAAGTAATTCAGTTGACCAGATAAAGGGCTCTGGAGAAATCCAGAGTACCTTTTTATGTTTGAAAAATAAAAATATAGATTAAACTATATTTTGACACAAAATAAAAAACCCCCACTTATGAGTAAGATGGGGGTAATTAAATATTAATGTGAAAAACAATATGTATGAATTCATTATAACATAATATCGAAAGCTTGACAAGTGAGGTACGTTGTGATACCATTATAAATTGCCATGACAGGCAAAAAAAATAATGAATAAAATTCGTTTATGTTGGAAATAGTATAAACTATGACTTCGAATGATAAACCTTTGCGTTTTGTTAAGGTTTCATATAGATAATACATAAAAAAAGCAACTTATGTCAAGAAACAAACTATCATAATTTCTATATTACATAAAGTTAAATTGTAGTAGGGAAATTTTGCTTTTTTATGTATAAACATAAATTGTATATTACTGCAAGGGGTGAAAAAAATGCCACATCCTATTAAGGTCGGAAAAAGAACAAGAATGACCTACTCTAGAATTGAACAAGTAGCACAAATGCCGAATCTTATTGAAATTCAGCGAAAATCTTATGAGTGGTTTTTAGAACAAGGTCTACGTGAAGTCTTTGATGACATCTCGCCAATTCAAGATTATACAGGAAACTTAATCTTAGAATTTATTGACTATTCTTTAGATGGGCAGCCTAAATATGACATAGAAGAATCTAAAGAAAGAGATGTAACTTATGCTGCACCACTTAAGGTAAAGGTAAGATTGATCAATAAAGAAACTGGAGAAGTTAAGGAACAAGAAGTATTTATGGGAGATTTCCCACTTATGACTGACAAGGGTACTTTTATTATAAATGGTGCCGAAAGAGTTATAGTAACTCAGTTAGTTCGTTCTCCAGGACCTTATTATGCAAGAGAAATTGATAAAACAGGTAAAAGATTGTATTCTACTACTATTATTCCTAACCGTGGAGCTTGGTTAGAGTATGAAACAGATTCTAATGACATTATTTCTGTGAGAGTAGATAGAACTAGAAAGCAACCTATGACTGTTTTATTAAGAGCATTAGGATTTAGTTCTGATGCAGAAATTCTTCAAATATTTGGAGAAAGTGAAAGATTAATGAGAACTCTAGATAAGGATAGTACTAAAACTCAAGAAGATGGTTTACTTGAAATATATAAAAAATTAAGACCTGGTGAACCACCTACTGTTGAAAGTGCTAGATCTTTAATAGATTCATTATTCTTTGATCCTAAGAGATATGACTTAGCTAAAGTTGGACGTTATAAGTACAACAAAAAATTAACTATAGTTAATAGAATCACAGGAAAAATAGCATCAGAAAATGTAATACATCCAGACACTGGTGAATTATATGTGGAATCTGGAGAAAAAATTTCTAGAGAGAAAGCTCTACATATAGAGAATTCTGGGATTAAAATGGTTGCTATACTAGATGAAGAAGAAAAAGAAGTAAAAGTAATAGGTAACCATTTCGTTGATATTGCAAGTCATATTAAGTTCAATATTGATGATGTAAATATTGAAGACAGAGTACATTACCCTGTTTTAAAAGAAATTTTAGATGAATACACTAACGAAGAAGATATTAAAGAAGCCCTGAAAGAAAGAAGGAAGGACTTATCTCCAAAACATATTATTATAGATGATATTATGGCTTCCATAAGTTATATATTAAATCTTGGACATGGTATTGGAGTAATAGATGATATAGATCATTTAGGAAACAGAAGATTACGTTCTGTTGGAGAGTTATTACAGAATCAATTTAGAATTGGTCTATCTAGAATGGAGAGAGTCATAAAAGAAAGAATGACTATTCAAGATATAGATGTAATAACACCACAAGCTTTAATTAATATAAGACCTGTGGCAGCAGCAATAAAAGAGTTCTTTGGAAGTTCTCAGTTGTCACAATTTATGGATCAAACAAATCCATTGGCAGAATTAACTCATAAGAGAAGATTATCTGCATTAGGACCAGGAGGTCTTTCTCGTGAAAGAGCAGGATTCGAAGTTCGTGACGTGCACCATTCTCACTATGGTCGTATGTGCCCTATAGAAACTCCAGAAGGTCCAAACATCGGTCTTATAGGTTCTTTAACTACTTATGGAAAAATCAATGAATATGGATTTATTGAATCTCCATACAGAAAAGTAGATAAGGAAACTGGTATTGCCACAACTGAAATTCACTACTTAACTGCTGATGAGGAAGATGTATTTGTTGTAGCTCAAGCAAATGAGCCCTTAGATGAAGAAGGTAAATTTGTTAATAGAAGAGTTGCATCAAGAGGTCTATATGGAGAAATAGATGTTGTTCCAAGATTAGAAGTAGACTATATGGACGTTACACCTCAGCAAATGGTATCTGTGGCCACTGCTATGATTCCATTCCTTGAAAATGACGATGCCAACCGTGCCCTTATGGGATCTAACATGCAACGTCAGGCTGTACCACTAGTTAAAACGGATGCACCAATAATTGGTACAGGTATGGAGTATATAGCAGGAAAGGACTCTGGCGCGGTAGTAGTTGCTAAGAACGCAGGAGTAGTAGAAAGAGTAAGTGCTGATGAAATCTTAATAAGAAGAGATGATAATAAAGCATTAGATAGATATAAATTACTTAAGTTTAAGCGCTCTAACCAAGGTACTTGTATAAATCAAAGACCTATAGTGGATAAGGGCGAATATATAGAGGAAGGCATGATAATTGCCGATGGTCCATCTACTGATTATGGTGAAATAGCTCTAGGTAAGAATATTCTTGTTGGATTTATGACATGGGAAGGATATAACTTCGAGGATGCTATCTTATTAAACGAGAAGATAGTTAAGGAAGATATGTTATCTTCTATCCATATAGAAGAATATGAAGCAGAGGCTAGAGACACTAAATTAGGACCAGAAGAAATCACTAGAGATATTCCTAACGTAGGAGAAGATGCACTTAAAGACTTAGATGAAAGAGGAATCATAAGAGTAGGTGCGGAAGTAAATTCAGGAGATATATTAGTAGGAAAGGTAACTCCAAAGGGAGAAACTGAGCTTACTGCTGAAGAACGTCTACTTAGAGCAATATTTGGTGAAAAGGCAAGAGAAGTAAGAGATACATCTTTAAGAGTACCTCATGGCGAATCAGGTATTATTGTGGATGTAAAAGTCTTTACTAGAGAAAATGGAGATGAATTACCACCAGGAGTTAATGTATTAGTAAGATGCTATATTGCTAAGAAGAGAAAGATAATGGTGGGAGATAAGATGGCTGGACGTCACGGTAATAAAGGGGTTATCTCTAGAATATTACCAGAAGAAGATATGCCATTCTTAGATGATGGAACTCCACTTCAAATAGTATTGAACCCTCTAGGTGTACCATCACGTATGAACATCGGTCAGGTACTTGAAATTCACTTAGCATTAGCTGCAAAGAAATTAGGATGGAGAGTAGCAACACCAGTATTCGATGGAGCACATGAGGATGATATAAGAGTAGCCTTTAAAGAAGCGGGATATCCGGAAGATGGAAAACTTCAATTAAGAGATGGTAGAACTGGAGAATTCTTTGATAATAGAGTAACAGTTGGATACATGTATATGTTAAAGCTACATCATTTAGTTGATGACAAGATACATGCACGTTCTACTGGACCATACTCATTAGTAACTCAACAGCCACTTGGTGGTAAAGCACAATTCGGTGGACAGAGATTTGGAGAGATGGAAGTTTGGGCACTTGAGGCTTATGGTGCTGCTCATACTCTACAAGAAATACTAACTGTTAAATCTGATGATGTGGTAGGTCGTGTTAAAGCATACGAATCTATTGTTAAAGGTGAAAATATACCAGAACCAGGAGTACCAGAATCATTTAAAGTTCTTATTAAGGAACTTCAAAGTTTATCTTTAGATGTTAAAGTATTAGGAACTTCAGAAGAAGAAATAGAAATTAAAGAGTCTGTTGAAGAAGAAAATTCTGAATTAGACAGTATGTTAGAAATAGAAGAAGTACATGATCAAAATCAGGTAGTGGAAGCCACTGAAGAAGTGGAAGAAGAAAATGATAGTGATGAATCAGATTTAGATTTATCAGAGTTGAACCTAGATGATTTAGGTGATTATGGCGTATATGACGATGAGTTGTAAGATAAAAATTAAACTTCATAATGAAGGGAGCGAAACTCCTTGTTTGAATTAAATACTTTTGAATCAATAAAAATAGGTCTTGCATCACCAGAAAAGATCAGAAGTTGGTCTAAAGGTGAAGTAAAAAAGCCAGAAACAATTAACTATAGAACTTTAAAACCAGAAAAGGAAGGTCTATTTTGTGAAAAGATATTTGGACCTACTAAGGACTGGGAATGTCACTGTGGTAAATACAAGAGAGTAAGATACAAAGGCGTAATATGTGACCGTTGTGGTGTTGAAGTTACTAAATCTAAAGTGAGACGTGAAAGAATGGGGCATATCGAACTTGCTGCCCCAGTATCTCATATTTGGTATTTCAAAGGAATCCCAAGTAGAATGGGTCTTTTATTAGACATGTCTCCTCGTTCACTAGAGAAAGTACTATACTTTGCATCATACATTGTAACTGATACAGGAGAAACTTCTTTAAGCTACAAGCAATTACTTACAGAAGGTGAGTACAGAGAGTATAGAGATAAATTTGGCAATGAATTTAAGGCATCTATGGGTGCTGAAGCCGTTAAAGAAATACTTGATCAAATTGATTTGGAGAAAATGGCTCAAGAGTTAAGAGTCATGCTAAAGGAAAGTTCTGGACAAAAGAGAATAAGAGCCATTAGAAGACTAGAAGTTGTGGAAGCTTTCAGAAAGTCTGGAAATAATCCAGCTTGGATGATTCTTGATGTAATTCCAGTTATTCCTCCAGATTTAAGACCAATGGTTCAATTAGATGGGGGAAGATTCGCAACATCTGACTTAAATGATTTATACAGAAGAGTTATAAATAGAAATAATCGTTTAAAGAGATTATTAGACTTAGGTGCTCCTGATATAATCGTTAGAAATGAAAAGAGAATGTTGCAAGAAGCTGTGGATGCCCTTATAGACAATGGAAGACGTGGTAGACCAGTAACAGGACCTGGAAATAGACCGCTTAAATCTTTATCAGACATGTTAAAGGGTAAACAAGGTCGTTTCAGACAAAACTTACTAGGTAAGCGTGTTGACTACTCTGGACGTTCAGTTATCGTAGTTGGACCTGAACTAAAGTTCTATCAATGTGGATTACCTAAGAAGATGGCTCTTGAGCTATTTAAGCCTTTCATCATGAAACGTTTGGTAAATGATGGATACGCCCATAATATTAAGAGTGCAAAGAGAATGGTAGAAAGAGTTAGAGGAGAAGTTTGGGATGTATTAGAAGATGTTATTAAAGAACATCCAGTTCTTCTAAATCGTGCCCCTACTCTACATAGACTTGGTATTCAAGCCTTTGAGCCAATACTAGTAGAAGGAAAAGCAATAAAACTTCATCCACTTGTATGTACTGCATATAACGCAGACTTCGATGGTGACCAGATGGCTGTTCACGTACCATTATCTGTGGAAGCTCAAGCAGAAGCTAGATTCTTAATGCTTTCTGTTAACAATATATTAGCTCCTAAGGATGGTTCTCCTATTACTACTCCTACTCAGGATATGGTACTTGGAAGTTACTATTTAACTATAGAGGTAGAAGGTGAACCAGGAGCAGGAATGATCTTCAAGGACTTTGATGAAATGCTTATGGCATATCAAAATGGAGTTGTAGGTCTTCATTCAAGAGTAAAAGTAAGAAAAAGATTAAATGCTGAGGATCCAGGACAATTAGTGGAAAGTACTGTTGGAAGATTCATATTCAATGAAAACATTCCACAAAGCCTTGGATTTGTAGATAGAGAAAAGGATAAATATTCACTAGAAGTAGACTTCTTATGTGATAAGAAGAAGTTAGGAAAAGTAATAGATAAGTGTTTCAGAGTTCATGGAAACACTACTACAGCTATCTTACTTGACCACATTAAGAGTTTAGGATTTAAATTCTCAACAAAGGGTGCTATTACTATTGGTGTAGCTGATATGGATATACCTAAAGAAAAAGAAATCCTATTATCTCAGGCTGACGAAGCTGTAGATAAATATGAAAAGGCTTATAGACGTGGTTTAATATCTGACGAAGAAAGATATGAAAGAGTAATAAAGATTTGGTATGATACAACGGAAAAAGTTACAGATGCCTTAATGGCTAACCTAGGAAGACTAAACAACGTGTTCATCATGGCTCACTCTGGTGCCAGAGGTAGTAAGAACCAGATACGTCAGTTAGGTGGTATGCGTGGTTTGATGGCAAATGCATCAGGTCATACCGTTGAAATTCCTATTAAATCTAACTTCCGTGAAGGTTTATCAGTACTTGAATACTTCATATCTACTACAGGAGCTAGAAAGGGTCTTGCAGATACGGCTCTTCGTACTGCCGATTCAGGATACTTAACAAGAAGACTAGTAGATGTAAGTCAGGATGTTATCATTAGAGAACATGATTGTGGAACTGAACAAGGTATAGAAGTTGAAGCGTTCATGGATGGTAATGAACTTATTGAACCGCTATATGATAGAATTGTAGGAAGATATGCATTAGAAGATATTCTTCATCCAAAAACTAATGAGGTTTTAGCTAAGAAGAATGAAATGATTCAAGAATATATGGCTGATAAGATCATAGAAGCTGGAATCAAGAGTGTTAAAATCAGAACTGTATTCCACTGTAGAACTAAGCATGGTGTATGTGGAACATGTTATGGTAGAAACTTAGCTACTGGTAAAGAGGTAAATGTTGGAGAAGCTGTAGGTATTATTGCAGCACAATCTATCGGAGAACCGGGAACACAGCTTACAATGCGTACGTTCCATACAGGTGGAGTTGCGGGTAACGACATCACGCAAGGTTTACCGAGGGTAGAAGAATTATTTGAAGCAAGAAAACCAAAGGGTCTTGCTATTATATCTGAGAGTGCTGGATATGTAACTGTAAATGAAACTAAGAAGAGTAGAGAAGTTGTGGTTACAGGAAATGACAGTGAATCAAAGACTTATACAATACCATATGGTTCTAGAATAAAAGTTAAAGAAGGTCAATTTATCAAAGCTGGAGATGTAATAACAGAAGGTTCTGCTAACCCTCATGATGTATTAAGAATCAAAGGTGTGGCAGGAGTCCAAGAATATCTAGTTAAGGAAGTTCAAAGGGTATATAGACTTCAAGGTGTTGATATTAGTGATAAGCACATTGAAGTTATCGTAAGACAGATGGTATCTAAAGTAAAAGTAGAAGATTCTGGAGATACAGATATATTACCAGGTGGATTATCTAATATATACGAATTTGAAGCAGCTAACGAAGAAGTAGAAAGTAAAGGACTTGAGCCTGCAGTTGGTAAAAGAGTATTACTAGGTATTACAAAGGCATCCCTAGCAACAGAATCCTTCTTATCAGCAGCATCATTCCAGGAAACTACTAGAGTTTTAACGGAAGCTGCAATTAAAGGTAAAGAGGATCACCTAATAGGATTAAAGGAAAATGTAATTATAGGTAAGCTAATTCCAGCTGGAACTGGAATGAGAAGATATAAAAACATTGCCATTAATAAAGTTGATGAAGAAGATTTAGATATAATATAGAAATAAAAGGATAAAATTTTTATAAAAGATTTTATTGACAGTAAAAAAACTTAATGGTAAAATGTTTGAGTGTGTAAATTAATAGTTTTGTTTCTTAGATACTCAAGGATTATGTGTCCTAGCACACATAATCTTTTGGGTATTTGATAGAGGAGGGGAATACATGCTTGAGGAGTTAAGAAATAACAATAAACTTATCATAGGAACAAAGCAATCTTTAAGAGCTGTAAAAGAGAATACTGCACAGACAGTATTTGTTGCTAAAGATGCAGAAAAGCATGTAGTTAGACCTATAGAAGAATATGCTAAAGAAAATGAAATTCAAATAGTCTATGCTGAATCTATGAAAAAACTAGGAAAAGCTTGTGGTATTTCAATAGGTGCTGCAGCAGCAGTAATATTAAAATGAAATTTACAGACGATAATTAATAGCTGATAAATAGTTTAACCACTTTATATATATTTGGTATGCTATTTTTAATTTTGAAAGGAGGTGCACTATATGCCAACTATGAGCCAATTAGTGCGTAAAGGAAGAGAAACTGTAGAATCTAAGTCAAACTCTCCAGCGCTTCAAAGAGGTTTCAACTCTCTAAAGAGAAAAGTAACTGCTACTAAGTCTCCACAAAAGAGAGGAGTTTGTACATCTGTTAAGACAGTAACTCCAAAGAAGCCAAACTCTGCCTTAAGAAAAATCGCCAGAGTTAGATTAACTAATGGTGTTGAGGTAACGTCTTATATCCCAGGTATCGGACACAACTTACAAGAGCACAGTGTTGTTTTAGTAAGAGGTGGAAAGGTAAAGGATTTACCAGGGGTTAGATATAAGATAGTAAGAGGAACTTTAGATACAGCTGGAGTACAAAACAGATTACAATCAAGATCTAAGTATGGTGCTAAGAGACCTAAGAAATAAATTGATCAGTCGAGCTAAGATGCACCTACTTTTAGAGAGATAGGCTTTATATATATATTGCATACTAGCGCACGACGGCAATTTAAAGGTTGTCGAGTACCGATGAAACTTGTGTTAAGGAGGGAAGCAAAGTGCCAAGAAAAGGAAATGTACCAAAAAGAGAAGTTTTACCTGATCCGTTACATGGAAGCAAGGTGGTTGCTAAATTAATAAACAACATCATGCAGGACGGAAAAAAGGGAACAGCACAAAGAATTGTGTACAATGCATTTGAAACTATTAGAGAAAAGACTGGTGAGGAACCAGTTGAAGTATTTGAAAATGCTATGAATAACATTATGCCAGTTCTAGAAGTAAGATCTAGACGTGTTGGTGGAGCTAACTACCAAGTTCCAGTAGAAGTTAGACCTGAAAGAAGATATACTTTAGGTTTAAGATGGTTAACTCTTTATACAAAAAAAAGAGGCGAAAGAACTATGGAAGAAAAATTAGCTAAAGAAATTATGGATGCAGCAAACAATACTGGAGCATCTGTTAAGAAGAAAGAAGATACACATAAAATGGCAGAAGCTAATAAAGCATTTGCACATTATAGATGGTAATAATATAAATATAAAAGACCTATTGTTCTTCGTAAGAAGAGCAATGAGGTCTATTGCAATAAGGACACCAGGAAGGAGGAATCAGTGTGCCTAGAGAGTATTCTTTAAAGAACACTAGAAATATCGGTATCATGGCTCACATTGACGCTGGTAAAACTACTACTACTGAGAGAATTTTATTTTATACAGGTATAACTCACAAAATTGGTGAAGTTCATGACGGAGCAGCAACAATGGACTGGATGGAGCAAGAGCAAGAAAGAGGTATTACAATTACTTCTGCAGCTACTACTTGTCAATGGAAGGGTAACAGAGTTAATATCATTGACACGCCAGGCCACGTGGATTTTACAGTTGAAGTTGAAAGATCTCTTCGTGTATTAGATGGAACAGTTGCAGTATTCTGTGCTAAAGGTGGAGTTGAACCACAATCAGAAACTGTATGGCGTCAAGCAGATAAATATGGAGTTCCAAGAATGGCATTTGTAAACAAAATGGACATTTTAGGAGCTGACTTCTATAACGTAGTTGATATGATGAAGGACAGATTAAAAGCTAATGCTGTGCCAATTCAATTACCTATTGGAAGTGAAGACAACTTAGTAGGTCTTATAGATCTTGTAGAAATGAATGCTAGAATTTATAAGGATGACTTAGGAAAAGAAATTGAAATAGCTGAAATTCCTGAAGAAATGGCTGAACAAGCTGAAGAATATAGATTAAACTTATTAGAATCTATTGCAGAAACTGATGAGGAATTAATGGAGAAGTACTTAGAAGGTGAAGAACTATCTGTAGAAGAATTAAAAGTAGCTATTAGAAAAGCTACTATTGATAACATTATAGTACCTGTATGCTGTGGTTCTGCTTACAAGAACAAAGGTGTTCAATTAATGTTAGATGCAGTAATTGATTACATGCCTTCACCACTAGATATTCCAGCTATCAAGGGTGTTAACCCAGATACGGAAGAAGAAGATGAAAGACCAGCAGACGATAATGGTCCATTCTCTGCATTAGCATTTAAGATCATGAGTGACCCTTATGTTGGTAAGCTTGCTTTCTTCAGAGCTTACTCTGGAGTATTAAAATCAGGATCATATGTATATAACTCTACTAAAGGCAAAAAAGAAAGAATAGGACGTATTCTTCAAATGCATGCCAATACTAGAGAAGAAATCTCAGAAGTATATGCTGGAGATATTGCTGCAGCAGTAGGTTTAAAATCTACTACTACTGGAGATACTTTATGTGACCAAGACAACCAAATCATATTAGAGTCTATGGAATTCCCAGAGCCTGTAATTGAAATCGCTATTGAGCCTAAAACTAAGGCAGCACAACAAAAGATGGGTATGTCATTAGCAAAACTTGCTGAAGAAGATCCAACTTTCAGAACTTGGACTAACGAAGAAACTGGTCAAACAATCATCGCTGGTATGGGTGAGCTTCACTTAGAAATCATCGTAGATAGATTATTAAGAGAATTCAAAGTAGAAGCTAATGTAGGTAAACCACAAGTTGCTTACAAAGAAACTATCAGAAAGCATGTTGAAGTTGATACTAAGTACTCTCGTCAGTCTGGTGGACGTGGACAATACGGACACGTTAAGCTTAGAGTTGGTCCTAAGGAATCAGGAACTGGATATGAGTTTACTAACAAGGTTGTTGGTGGATCTATTCCTAAGGAATACATCCAACACGTTGATGCTGGTATTCAAGGAGCAATGGAAAATGGTATCTTAGCTGGATTCCCAGTTGTAGACGTTGCTGTTGAATTATACGATGGATCTTACCATGAAGTTGACTCTTCTGAAATGGCATTTAAGATTGCCGGTTCTATGGCATTCAAAGAAGCTATGAAGAAGGCAGACCCTGTATTACTAGAGCCATACTTCAAGGTTGAAGTAGTAGTTCCAGAGGAATACATGGGAGACGTTATTGGAGATATTAACTCTAGACGTGGTAAGATTGAAGGTATGGAACCAAGAAGTGGAGCACAAGTTGTTAGAGGTTATGTGCCACTATCAGAAATGTTTGGATATGCAACAGACTTACGTTCTAAGACTCAAGGTCGTGGAACATATGTAATGCAATTCGACCACTTTGAACCAGTACCAAACAGTGTTGCTGAAAAGATTATGAACAACAAGTAAAAATTAATTCATGTTACCAGAAATTCTGGTAGCATGGTCTATATTTTAATATAAGGTTTTGTTAGGAGGAAGAAAGATGGCTAAAGTTAAATTTGAA
>NZ_NIBG01000040.1 GCF_002270055.1 Anaeromicrobium sediminis
GAACGCATAATGTAGATAATCGTCAGCTGATTATTCCACCTAACGTTCAACTATGTTGCGACGTTCCACATGGTTTTCGTGGAATGTCTGAAAATAGTATGTTATCTGCAGTAGCTCCCGAAGTAGTACTCTATAACCCGCCTCTCACTAAGTAACTCTATAATACTACGCAATGTCAGAAAGATACAACAAAACTAATTATAAAATTATGTTACATCAAATCTACAAATTGAAATTTAACTATTTCATTCTTTTAAGTGTTTCATCCAGTGAAATACATTCTGCATATCTACAATTCCACATAAACTCATTGTAGTATTTGTAACTTTGCTCTGAAGACATAAACTTATTATTAACTGTTGTATTTGCATACGCTGGAACTATAATATTAAATCCATGTTCATATCCACATTTTATAGTAGCATCAATACAATAATCTGTTTGAAGCCCTACAATAATTATATCTTTTTCACCTTTATCTATTAAATGTTCTAATAAACCAGTCCCTTTAAAAGCACTATTAACCTCTTTATCAAATATTTTTTCTTCACTCATTGGTTGAAATTTTTCATATATTTCAAATCCATCAGTTCCTTTTGTTAATTTACTTCCTATACCATCATCATGACGTACATATATTACTTCAATATTATTTGCCCTCGCCTCATGTATTATTTTTTTAACATTAGATACAAATATATCAAATTTATATAAATTTTCGTTTGTTATTAATTTTTGTGTATCAACCACTAATAAAACCATTTTTCTCTCTCCTTCCAATTACTATTTATTAAGTTATTTTACATCTTTTATATGTCCAATTGTTCTACTATTGTATTATATATTTTTTGTTTTCTTTTTAATATCTTGCTATTGTAGATAACTACTCATTTCACGAACCAGTTTCGCTTTTTATCCATATGTGGTGGTGTTTGCGTACTGATTCGGGAATATTGGCTTATCTTTAAACCACAAGCTTTTATATTCAAGAATACTACCATTTTATACCAAAATTAATTTTAATTCAATCTATTATATCTTTGAAGTGTTTAGCCAAAAACCTTACTATCTAAAATGCTAGATACTTCTTCTTGGTCTTCTTTAAATAAATGCGTATATATATATAATGTAGTTGATATATTGATGTGTCCAAGTCTTTCTTGCATGACTTTAGTCTTTACTCATGCTTTATACATAATATTAGCATTTGTATGTCTCAAATCATGAAACCTTATATTCTTAACTTCTTTTCTTTCTCTAAGTTCCGTATATCTACGAGCAAATGAACTTGGATTAAATCTCTCACCGTTTCGACTCAATACGACATAGTCATGTTCATTAGCTTGTTGTTTTTCTTTTTCTTCCTTTAATATGGACAATAATGAATCTGATACTAAAAGTATTCTATTAGACTTCTCTGCCTTAACCGTATCCACTTTAACTTTTCTATTAGCACATACTAAAGATTTATTAATCACTAATATTAAGTTAATCAAATGTAATTTAAATTTTATTTGTGATGCCTAAATTTTCCATAGTTACTTCTGTATATCCAAATACAATTGTGACTACAGGTGATATATAGCATAGTATTGCATAAATCCCATATTCTGACACTGTAATCCCTGTAATAGTTGTAATAATAATTGCTGTTATGTTCCAGGGGATTAATGGAGGTATTGAAACTCCCGTATCAATAATTGTTCTTGCTAAAATTGGCTTATCTATTTTCATCGCATCATACTTTTTTTGTAGTACCTTTCCAAGTAATATTATTCCTACAGTTTGGTCGGTAGTAATAAAAGTCAAGATTGCACTCAAAAATGAAGTCTGTCTAATTAATAATCCAGTAGTTTTAATTTTGTTTAGCATATCTTTAATAAGTGGGTAAATAATGTTACACCCTTCAAATAGACTACTTAAAATTACAGCACCAATAATGATTAAGCATATTTCTATCATTGAAAAGATACCACCACCTGACAATATTTCATTTAGTCCATTCATACCCGTTGTGGCTTCATATCCGTAGAAAATTGATTTCATTAGAGAAAGAAAGCTCATTTTTTGAGAAAATATACTAATCATACTACCCAATATTAAGCCAAGACTTAGGTTAGATATAGTATTAGAACCTAATAAGGATAGAAAGATAACTGCTATTGGTAATAACAGTAGTAGTGGAGAAGTATAGAATGAACGAGCAATATTTTCTTGATAGCTGTTTACTACTATAGGACTTATGTTAGCTATAAATTTTTCTCCTAACAAATAATAAATAACAAAACAAATAACAATTATTGGAATCAAGGTTTTGGATATAGTGCCTAAGGATTCCTTATATTTAACACCAGTTGTTTTCATTGTCAGGTTCAAAAGACCAGATACAGGGGAAATTTTATCTGCAACAAAAGAACCAGAGATTATGGCTCCTAATAATACAGGTTCAGGTATTAAAGCTCCTTTTCCCATTCCCAATAGTGCTATTCCTACTGTACTTAGTGTCCCTAATGGTGTACCCATCACAATAGAAGTAATGGTAGATATGATAAAACAAATTAGCAAATAATTAGTACCATCAATAAATTTTAATCCATAATATATCATTGTTGCTATAATCCCCGAAGACATCCAAACGGAAATTACTGCACCTATAATTAGTATAATAGATATGATTGTGCTACACTCTTTTAAACCCTCAAACCCTATATTTAATAAAAGACCCAGTTTAAATCCTTTTGTTACTAATAGACCTATAGTTAGTAATATAGAAAACAAGAATCCATAGAGTAGCGATAATTTTAAAAATATACATGACATTATAGATAACATACTTGAAATTACTACTATATATCTAAAGTTATTCGATATAGAATCATTCATGATTATCCCTCCAAATAAGTTATTAGTTTTGTTAACAAATAAAAAAACCACACAGGTAGAGTGTACCTGTATGGGTATAAAATTTCAGAACTTACATTTCCCATCACCACAGATACACTCGCCTACAAATACTCATAGACTTGTATCTATGGGGATATATTCCCATAAAACAAGCCTTTAATGGTGGTGCTGATGATGGATTAACATTGCTCTAAGCACAACTGTAAAACTCATAATAAAGTCTCCTTTATATATTTTCTGAATATTCTAACACATTTTTATTCTTAAGTCAATGTTCTTAGAATGTATTATATGTGAACTTGTACCCTTCCACTCTTTTGAACTTCTGGAACACACACGTACTCTAATACATTCTTATTTACATTGTATAGGCTATAAGACAAACGTTTATTAAAGAGAGTAAAGCAAGCATTAGCCTCCTTTAAATCCGTTATATGTTCAGCAAAAGTTAATGTTAAAAACTTGGGTAGTTCTTCATTTCCTAAGTAGTCTAAATGACTATTATCCTATTTAAAATTGAAATAACTTACCGAAAACTCACTTACACAACTTTTTAATCTCCTATAAATTGAAGAATTTAATAATTACCCTTGACCTGACTATAGCTTTATACTTTACACTCTTCTGTAAAAGGAGTGATTGTATGTCAAATGATCAAAGAAGAATAGTAAGGACTTATCAACAGACTCTACACGGAGATAGAAAGAAAATCTTTTCACTGTTGTGTCCTGTTCGTGAAAAAGAATGGTTACAGGGATGGAATTATGATATGGTATACTCCAAGAGTGGCTATGCTGAAAAAGGGTGTGTATTTCAGACAAATAATGAATTTGGAAGTTTTCAATGGGTAATGACCAAGTATGATATTGAGAAATTTGAAATTCAGTTTGTAAAATTCATTCAGAATAAAATGGTGGTAATGATAGATATTGATTTGATAGATGGAGAGGCAGACTCAGTTTACTGTAACATTCAGTATACATTTACTGCACTAAATGATGAAGTCATAAATAATATGCATGAAGAAAATAAAACCGAACACTTTAATAAACATATGAAGTTATGGGAGGATTCATTAAATTATTTCCTAAAAACTAGGAAGATGTTTGTATATTAAAAAATTCTAGAGAGGGGGTGAGGGCTTATGTACACGATCAGAGATTTGGTTCAAGAGTTCAAGCTTTCAAGAAGTACCATCCTTTATTATGATAAGTTAGGACTTCTTAAGCCCTCTGAGAGAGCAGAAAATAACTATAGACTTTATAGTGATGAGGATTTGGAAAAACTAAGGAATATTGTCATGTATCGAGAAGCAGGTATTTCTTTAAAGGAAATCTCAAAACTTTTAAATATTGACAAAACGCAAGTCTCTGACATATTAATCCATCGATTGAAACGGATTCAAAATAATATATCAGCCCTTAAGAAGCAGGAAAAGATGGCACTTGAATTCTTAAAGGAGGAAGTCTTAATAAGCAATAAGGCACTGTTTGATAATCACACATGGACAGAGCTATTGTCGAGTTTGGGCTTTAATGAAGAGGACTTAATCCTTTGGCATCAGGAGTTCGAAAAGAATTCACCAGAGGACCATGAAGCGTTTTTGAAAGCTATTGGTATGAGTAATACCCATATTAAGAAACTTAGGATGCAGCTTATTAAGTAATACTAAATTCACAGTAAAAAAATAATGGCGGTAATCTTCCCAACATTATTTTTTATTCTTTTTGGTGGGTAAGAAATATATGTTACTAGAGTTATTTTTACCAGTTATTTATCATATTGTGGCTGGTTTGTTATAAAATTGATTTTGGATATTTGATTAAATAAAGAATAACCTTGTTGGTTTTTCTCTATTTAATCTCTCTATTTATATTATTTAAAGTTAAAACAACTTATTAAAAACCCACTAACATATGTTAGTGGGCACTGACCCTATTCATCATTTTTCTCGATTCAACCAAGCTTTTTTGTATTAAGCAAAGTATCTATTATTTCTAAATTAAAGTTCTTCGTTTATTTATTATCTAATCAAATGCAACCTATCCATATTTTATAAGTGATAATCCATTTCACGAAAAAATTTATAATTTTGAAATCATTTCATATTGACTAATAATATATTCAAATCCTAACTCGAGTAAAAATTCTTTCGTAGATTTAGACTTGTCGTCTACATTAAGAACAGAAACCCTAGATGATTCTGTATTTTTTAGCAAATATGTAAGGATACTTCTTGCAATTCCTTTACGTCTATAATTCTTATTTACTGCTATGTGAGGAATATCTCCTGTTTTCTTATGTATAATGCCATAGCCCACAATGGTATCGTCAAAACGTATAATAGAATGTATAAATGTATCTGATGCAGTGTTGATTGAATCAATAGAATTTTGCCAAGATGGTGTGAAATCCCAAAATTCCGCTAGTCCTTTCCAATTAGTTGAATTAATTCTATCCACATGCTCAACGTTGTAGGTTGTCATTGGCTTATATTTATTCTTATCTAACTGAAAGCATGCTAAATTTCTTATAACCTCAAATCCTTGTTTTTTGTAAAGTTCAATTGCAGATGTATTGGATTGAATTACTTCAAGTAAATATTGCTCCACTTTTTTTTCTTTAATCATTTCTTTAACACTTAAAAGCATAGCACTTGTTATTCCTTGTTTCCTATACTCACCTATAACACCTGTACCTATGTCATACACAGTTGGATTTCCATTCCAGTTTCTAAATCCATTTAATACAAATCCCACTAGCTCCTCATTTTTAAATGCACCTATCGAAAGGCATGAAACATAACCTCTTCTTTTAAGCATTTGTTGAAACTTCCAAAGGGGCAAATCGATTTTAACTTGATAATCAGAAAATGCACTTACGAATGTTTCATGTAGAATTTCAATACTTATATTTTCAAGGGTTTTATAAGTAAACATATTTATCTCCCCCTGCCTTTAGTTATACTAAAGTACTTTCTTGGCGTATTTTCAACTATTGTATAATACATATTCTATCTATTGTCTCAGATCAATAAATAATCATTTACCTTTAATTTTATTTAATCTATCCAAATATCGTAATAATCCGAGTTCTCTTCATACCAATAATCAGAGTAATTTTTAACATAGTCACCAAAGAAAATTTTTAAAAATTCATTAGGATCATTCTTAATAAGCCACTTATCATTAACTTTTACAAATTCCAACTCGTAGTCATAGACTATGCGTGCCCCTTTTTCCGATTTTATCTGTTTAATAAAAGCCTCGTTCCATATTTTCCTTGTAGTTTCTGGTTCTATACTAAAATCTGGTGTTCCATCACTTTTAGTAGTTTTATTCCATGTGATTTGAGTAGCAACATTACTCAATTCTCTCGTAAATGGCATATTAATGTTTAGTACAGCTTTTATCTCTGTACCTGATTCTTCAAATGATTCTAGCCGATAATTTGTCGCTTCAAAAACTACTTTCATATTTTCATCTGATCTATAATTTTTTAGATTATCAGCATTAGCAACAAATATTTCAGATAAAGTATTATAGTCTTGAGCTCTCAAAGAGTTAATAACACTTGCCACAACTTCATATTCATTAATTTTATCAACATCTTCTTGATTTACATAACTTCTATGATCGATAATTCTATGATCGGTACACCCTATACACAGTAAAGCAATTAATACAATAAAAACAATTTTTTTCATATATATCTCCCTTAATTCCACTTTTATTTTTCTCGTGGATTTAAATATTGGTTCTTTAATACTAATCGAACTTTCCTATAACTACTTTTTTTCTTAACCTCATTCACTTTTTCCCTACATGTGGTGGCGTTTGCATACTGCTTCGGGAATATTTGCTTATCTTCAAATCACAAGTTTATATATTACATGATATTACCATTTTATACCAATATTCCATTTCATTCAATCGGGAATACTCTTTGAACTTTTTAGCTAAACACTTTACTATGTAAAATACTAGATACTTCTTCCTCATCTTCCCTGACTAAATGAGTATATTTTTCTTTTAGTATAGTAAGTGAAGATCAATAATCTTATGGCACATATTGAAGGCTTATCCCATAAGATCTGTTCAACTGAAAATTAGTTAGGTGTAAAAATGCCCATTTCAAAAAAAGGAGCATGTGGAGACACTATTATGTTATATGGTGTTGAGAATGATTTTTTACTACTTCTTAGATGACCGTGCGTTTGCTAGCAAAAGTTCAAAATGGTTTATTCTATTTTTTGCACCATTCCCTCATAATTATAAAATTAAACTTCGCAGACAATTATATTTTTTTAATTATTGCCTCAATACTCTCAATAAATTCATTCTTAACTTCCTCCATCATTCTAAAAGAAAGGTCATATTGTCTTGTCAAAGTAAGATTATTTATCCCATAATTATTTAGAAGTACTTCCATTTCATAATTAAGCATAGCATCATCAATTTCTTCTACCATTAGTAGCTCTTCATCTGTTAAATCATCAATGTTATATGCCTTAAATATTGCATTTTGGAGCCTTTCTTCTATTTCTAGATATTCATTCAATAGTTTTTTAACTGGTCTAGTAACATCTGATATATATGCTTCAGATGCATCATGAAGTAAGCATGCAAGTTGAATTTTTTCTGATAATCCCCTATTCTTGGCCTCATAGGCACAATTGATAGAATGTTGAGCCACACTATAAAAATGTGAATAATGGCCATTTGCCCTACATAGCATCGAAAGTGCATGTGCAATATCCATAGTATTAACTTCTTCAACCTTTGGATCCACAGGCCAAAATTTCCTTTTTGAATATGTGCTAATAAAATTCCCTCTTCTCATTATTTCTATTCTCCCTTCAAAATATTGTGTAATAATAGCAAATAAAAAATTCCTGCTTACAAAGAAAATACGCATAGCGTATCCTCTTCGTAAGCAGGAATTATTGGTCCCCGGTAGATACCCCCATACCATATTAATGGAGTTATACGAAGTTATATCAATTTATTTCATTTTCTATTTTAAATTGGCTACTTAATTATAACGGCATAGAAAGACCTTGTCAATTCAAATAATTTCTTTTTATAACACTTCTTTTATTTCTAATACCTTAACGATTTAATTCAGTAATAATAAAAACTAGTAATGCAAAAGCAAAGGAATGTACACCGTAAAATAACCACTTTTTAGTAATAAATGAATCAGCAGTGCTTATAATAATTGTACATAGTACAATAGCTATAATAAAACGAAAAATTATAGCTCTAGGCAAAATACGCTCCTTTATGTGATAACGATCATCTATTATTAAAAAAATTTTCAAATTCAACAATACAATCCCTAGAAAAACTAGTACCAAAAAAATTCACCTTTCTCTCTTTAAATTTAAAAAGCTGCGCCATAACATGTAGCATAACTGATAATAACTATACAACATCTGATTAGTTTGTCATAAATAAAACAAGTAAAAAAATGGTATTTATAAATAGTATAATCATTAAATTGATAGAATAAAACTTATATTTTATTTAGTCATTCATACCAAAATGTAGTAAATAAATTTCCTTTTCCGTTTTAAAAATGTAATCCTCATTATTCAAATAATCAAAATTATGTCGTATGAACTCTTCATCTTCCTCACCAAATGAATAAACTTCATAATTAATTCCATTAAAAAAATCATCTATTAAAAATAACATTGTTCTTTTTATATACGAGATGTCGTTTTTGTATAAAGAATTAAACCAATAATCTAAACTTGAAGATATTATCTTTCTCCAGTCACATATTTTAATAAAATGTAAATTAAATTCTTCTACCAACTCATCATAACCACTATAAAAGTCAGGATATCCATCCGTTTCCCACATATTAATAAAATACTGCTTAAAACTTAAAAGCATATCATCCGATAGACCTATTCGGCTAAAACTAAAGTCAAAGGCCACAGGGCTATTTTTTATTGAACATATGTCTGCACACGCCTGCAAATATCCAACAATTTGACCATATTGGGTGTTTTTATCCATTTACACTACCAACTTTCTTTAATATTTTAATCTTTCAGAATCTATAAAACTCAAAGTTTATCTAGTTCTCATTTTTTAATAATTGCTTTAATATATAAAATCTATTTACTATATTATGTACATTAAAGTAATTGTTATAAATATAATTTATATAAAGACAGATTCAAATAAGTTAGTAGTCATCTTAAGAATATTAAGTATTATATCTTCCCATATATTCCATATAAATAAATTCATCTTTACCTTTAAAAGTATTTTTTATATACTTATTTTTAATTTCAAAACCAATACTTTTATAACAATTAATTGCTCTTTTATTAAAACTTCTCACCTCTAATCCTATTGTATAATTGGGCAATCTTTTTTTAGATTCTTCAATTAATACTTCCATTACCTTCCTTCCGTAACCCTGTCCACACCAGGAAGGCTTTAAGCCAACACCAATAACTGCTTTTTCCTCATATAATACGATTCTCCCATATGCAATTAACTCATTATTAAGTAATATTGCAAGAAACTCGGCCTCTCTTTTATCCTTTATGGATAAATCCCATCTATTTTCTACTACTACATTCCAATCTGAAAAATCGTATACTGAGTAATCTCCTTCGTATCTCCAACTACAAATTTCTTTAGCATAATCTTCATTTAATACTGTTAGAATATATTTTTCCATCAATATCACCTCATAAATAATCGGTAAATCTTCTACACTTTATATACAAGTGTAATCCACCTAAAAAGCTAGGGTTCAGTACCCTAGCTTATACTATTTCTATGAAATTTTCTTCTAACCTTCTAATGATAAAATATTTCATCTATCTAAAAAACAGACCTTTTCTCTTTCTTGGATTTCTTTGACTTCTTGGATTAGAAACTTGTACTTCCATCTCTTTTAATTTCCTTCTCAATCCCTCTACTTCTTGTTTTAATAGTAAAATTTCCTTTTCATATCCTTCGTGCTCATCTTCTATAATCTTTACATCTTTATCATTTACTATTAAAAATGATTTGGTTCCATCGTCTTCTTCAATATCCTCTTCAATATCCTCTTTAGTATCTATAATAGCATCTTTTTTTTTTACATTTACTTTAAATGCATCTTCTACCTTTGAAAACCCTAAGAAAGAAAAGTGTGGGTAATCCTTACCAAAGGCGTGGTTAAGAGTATAACTACCCAGGTTATTGCTCTTATATTCATATCTATAGAACCTATCCTGATGGGTATCTTTCCATTCATATGGTCCATCCCAAGTTAATCCATTATCCTTAGAATAGGCACTAACTACTTTATCATACTCAGTCCAAACATTCCAAAGCTTTCCTTCTTCTAATATTAGGGTTGGGTGCATGGCGGTTCCTATATTAGATACTAATTCTTCTGCTTCTTTTTCTAAAGTATCTAACTTATATTTTTCAAATTTAATTATTAAATTATCATCTACATATTTTGAGTAAGTAACATATAAACTTTCATCATCTACTAACGTATCTAAACATAATTTATCACTTTTATCATTTGTAATTTTTATTTTCTCACTCCACTTTTCCTCTTTAAAATCAAACTCTTGTACAAATACCTCTTCATATTCTCCATCCACATCATAGAAGAACAACATTATTTTCTCATTCCTTTTTATGATACTGAAAGGATTAAGTAGAGTTTTTCTAGTTACCTCACCTATTTTAACACTTTTCCACTTTTTATCATAATAATGATGGTATAGGCCATATTTATGTTCCTTTTCATTTTCAAAGGTACAATAAATTATATTCAAGTGTTTTTCATGGATTAGTAGATTCAAATTAAATAGGTCAAATCCATCTACATTTCCTAAACTATCCTTTGACCAAGTATCTTTTTCATACTTAGCTATTATTATTTCTTTATCTCTTTTTTGATATATGGTATATAAGTTATCATCTTCATCTATGTTTGCATCAAATTCTAATAATACACCTTTATCTAGTATTATATTTTCATGCTCTTTATCCTTTGAAAATTTACTGTAGCACATATTTGTGTTATTCCAATAAATATTATGAACATTATTTTTTTTATCTGTTAATAGTATGCTTCTTTCATTCACAAAGGACATAACTTCACCATCCTTAATATATATTCCTTTTATTATAATATTAAAATTATTTAAAATATATGACATTAAATTTCCCTATTTGTAACAGAAATTTTTATTCAGAATATAATAATATTGACAACAAGATTTATGAATATTAAGAAAGGGGGTAACAATATATGACTAAATCAGCACCATTAACTCTTGCACTTTCAGATAAATGTTGTGAGGGGCATACTGGATGCGAGTTTGATGGAACATTAAAGAGAGTTTGTGCTGAGTCTGTATATCTTCAAAAAGTATATGATGCAACTCTATTTAATTTACAAGGACTTAAAAATGCAGCTGGTCACCATTTTAAACCTTATCTAGGTGATGATGTTAGAATCATTAGAGTATTAGACATAAGATGTAAAAAGGTGTTTAATCCTTGCAATATAAATGATCCTAAAAACTTAAACGTAAATCTTAATACTACAGTCTCAGGCGCTTCCTTTGTTGAAAATGAACATGGTCCTATTAAAGTAGTAGGTCCTGATGGTAGAAGATCTGAGTTTATCCTTTATACAGACACAAGTGAATGTGACGATGAACATAAAGGGACTCCAATTTTCGGTACTCAAATTATAAAGATTACTGGTGACGTGTTAGTAGAAATAGATGTGGTTTATTCTGATGATTGTGACTGTGAATGTACTGCCACTCTAAAGGGTGAAATTCCAATAGGAACTGACTGTGATCCACTTGTTCTAACTAATTTCTTTGAACTATGTATGCCATCAGTATTTAATTCAGCTTTCTTACCAAGATTTACAGAGTTTTGTAACGTAGGATGCGAAGCTAGATTGGCTACTAATAGTGTTTCTAGAGACATAATAATAGACCCATGTACGGGCTGCATTAAAGTTAACCTTATAATTGCAATTTGTGTTACATGCGAAAAGAAAATAATTGTTCCAGTTCAACTTTGTGTATTATCAACTGGTTTCCCATGCTTAAAGCCTAATAGAGACCCAATTTGCTCTGCATTCCCACAGCTTTTCCCAGATAATATAAACAACCATTGTAAACCTTGTAGACCTCGTGCTACTGCAGAATCTGTTGATGAAGAACCCATCTAACAAAGAAAACCTTCTTTAGAAAAACTAAAGAAGGTTTTTTAATGATCTTATGGAACCCTTAAACTTAATTGCAGAATTCATTACTATGTTTTTATATTCACTAACACGATTATCTATTTTTTCCGAAACCACTTCCCCTACTAACCTGCCCATTTCAAAAGCATCATGTGTTATGGTTGTTATCTGAGGGTGTATTAACTGAGGTACACTTAGTTCTCCAAAGGACCCTAAGGATATGTCCCTTGGTATATTTAGATTCATTTCTTTAATGGCTATTATAGCTCCTTCTGCCATTTTATTGTTAGTTGCAAAAATCATTGTAGGTAAGTTCTTCCTATTTTTAATTATCATATTTTTAACTTCCTTATACGATTTCTCCATAATAAAATCACCACATACAGAATATTTAGGGTTAAATGGAATATCATAGTCTTCTAAAGCCTTTCTGAAGGCTTCATACCTTTCTCTTGCAGTACTTACTCTCATAAGACCATTTATTATTCCTATCTTTTTATGTCCTCTTTTTATGGCATATTCAATAAGCTTATAACTTGCTTCAAAATTATCTATAACTATGGAGTCAGTCTCTACAAAAGGTAAATGCCTATCTATTAGAACGATTTTCATTCCCTTTTTGAGTAAACCATTAATTCTATAAGAGTCGTTAATAGTTGGAATTAGCAATATATATTCAACCCTTTTTTCATTTAGTGCATTTAATAAGTCCATTTCTCGTTCAGTATTTTCATTGCTACTACAAAATATCAAATTATATCCTAACTTACTAACTACACGCTCTACCCCTTTAGCAATTTCCATATAGTAGGGATTTGATATATCTGGCACAACCATGCCTATCATATAAGTCCTATTTACCTTTAGGCTCCTGGCTATAGCATTTGGTCTATAACCTAGTTCTCTTATGGCATCCATAACCTTTTTCTTAGTTTTATCACTTACAGGATAATTGCCATTCATTACCCTAGATACGGTGGCTATGGATACGCCAGCCTTTTTAGCCACGTCTTTTATTGTTATCATCCATATCCCTTCATTTCTACTTATTGTCTTTAATATATATTACCATAATATTTAAAATTTTAATATATCTTTAATGTTTTAAATGGATGTAAAATTCAATTATAAAAACAAGAAGCCATAATATGTAACATATACCCTCTATATTGCATACTTTGTATTAGGGAAAGAGATAAGACCAATTAATAATATGTAAGATATACATAATGAGAAAAGGAGGTGTTTAATAATGTGTATTGGTGGTCCTGTTGGTGGAGTATTTGACGGATGTGATAGCAGCTTACTATTCTTCTTCTTACTTCTTGTTATCTTATTCTGTAACTGTGGACTTTTTGGAGGCTACGGTGGCGGTTGCTAGAATAAAAAACGAATTGGGTATTTTACCCAATTCCATATACATAATTATTCACCTCAAAACTATTAAACCATTACAAATTATCAAATCAGCCATCTTAAGCACCTCTTTAGAAGACCAAGTTCTATCTTGGTCTTTTGTACTTAATATCCCTGCTAAATTATTAATACTATTGAAATCTCTAATCTATAAAAAAAGAAGACTCAAGGGCATTAACCCTTGAGTC
>NZ_NIBG01000041.1 GCF_002270055.1 Anaeromicrobium sediminis
AGACCATGTTCCAAATGAAAATTATAAAATGAAAGATGAAACTCATTATGGAGACGTCAAAAGTGATTTAAAAATAAATAAAGATACATTAGAAATAATAGGTAATCATAATAAGTTAGAACTAAAATTAGACAAGCTAATGGGCTATAATACTTACTTAAAACAAATTGAATATTATGGTGATCATTTAGGTCTCTTAGAAACTCAGTCAATCAGTGGAGATATAAACCTATTCAACATAAGAAAAATAAATGGAGATAAAGATATAAGTTTATATGTGGGCAGAGTAAATCCCCATAAGCTTACGAATATTAAAAGGAAATTAAGAGGAAAAACTATCTTATCAGACTTTATAGGAGTATACGGAGAAAACTTCAATGTAGATAGCGTCATAGTAAAGATACCATATAAAAAGAGTAATCTTAAAAAAATTAAGGTGCTAAGATATGATGAAGAATTGAGAAATTTCTATGAAGAAAAATTTAGTGTGAATTTAATTGACAAAAGAGTAGAAGTATTAAGCAATCATAAAGGTATATTTGTGATAGTTAACAAATAGGATGGTGAGGATAAGGTGAGACAAAGACTCAAGAGAGCAGGGGCCATTGCAATGGCTTTTGTATTAATTTTTTTAAGTATACCCATTAGCTCATATAAGGTGTGGGCAGCTGATGGATACTATATTACAGATATGTATATTACAAAAACCTATGAAGAAGGTACCTATACAGTAGATAAAACGAAAGTAACTTTTGTGGGAAACAATTTGATAGGAGTGGATTTTGGTACGGTTACTAGTAGTGGATATGTTCCATTTACAAATAATACACATAGTAGTAATACTGTGCAAGAATTCATTATAGATGGAGACATAATAGGAGATAAGATACAGGTGGGGACAGTATTCATTAATACAGGTCTATCAGATTTACCTACCATATTAGGAGTAAATTCTAGAATGTTAACCATGGGTGATAGCGCAGATGATTTGATAATATCAGGAAACAACTTGGATAAAATAAAAAATGATTCAGGTTATAAAATTTATTATGAAAATAGTAAAGGAAAGACACAATTAAATAATAATGATTTTAATAATTCTTCTTCTGTGACAATAACTAATGATAAACTGGTAGGTCAAGCAGGACTGCAAACAATAGTTATTGAAAAATCAGAAAATAAAACATATACAGGTGAAGATGGTAATCCTAGGAATGTGAACTTTGTTGTTCAAAATACTTATAAAGAACAATTTTCTTTAGTAAAAGAAATAAATGTGAGCAATTTAGTAATGAATCCTAATAGGGGATTGCCAGGAGATGAGATACAGTTTATAGCTACTAGTGGGTTAAATGAGTATGATGTATTTTTTCTAAAAAATTTAACAGATACATATGAAACAAAATACAAGGGTACAGGTACTCACTATGAGCCAGATATAGATGATAGACAAGTTCTTATCACCCATGTACCTGAGGGTCTTGAGGCTGGACAATATTACGTTGTATTCACGAATAAAATATCTGATGGAGATGATCCTAACAAATCAATAACTGAACGTCTAATTGTTGGGGCACCGCCATCATATGAAAAGTTTACAGTAATAGATGCTCAACAAAAGATAAAGATATTATCTGTAAATCCTAATAAGGGAGCAGATATAGGTGCAGATGCAGAAATATCAGGAATCTATTTCGGTTCCTTAAATATACCTAGTTTAACCCTAGATGATAATATTATAACTGTTACAGGAGATGTATACGGAACAGATAACTCCATAACTATTGAATATGGTGATACGTCAAAGGAAGTAAAGGGAAATTATGGTGGAACTCCGGTGGAGAAGGTTACAAGAACAGTTAAAGTAATAATAGGACCTGTTGCGAAATTTTATAAAAACCCAGGGGGAAATTATGAGTATTCTTTTTCTAGCGCTCTAGATAAAATAAAGGTTAGTACTCAGCCTGTTACTGATGCGGACACGGATCCTGTAAAGGATGTAGTTATAGAAACGGAAACTGTAATTGAGTTACAGGGATTTCCTAATAATATTGTCCTAAAAGATAAGGCTGTATTAACTAATGGTTTTACATTTATTGCCAGTAAAATTGAACCAGACATTGAAGAGGTTGTTCCAAACAAAATACAAGTAGTAGAAGATGGTTCTAAATATAAAATTTCTAATGATGAAGATAGATTAATAGCCATATATGGAGAAAACTTCTTTATACATAGGTATACGGAAGGAACTGAAGAAAAAATTAGATACCCAATTGTAGAATTTGGAAATTCCATAAGATTAGATAAAAATACTGATTCTAATATTGAACTTAGAGTTTTTGATGCTCAGGGAAATGAACTAGATGGCAGTGAGGGAAATGAACTAGGAACAAAGATATTAGTAAAAGTTCCTAAGGATTCTAGTGTTGAGAATATTGGAAAGACATGGACCAAAGTTATAAACCCTGTAAGAAACTCAACAGAAGAAGGTTTATATGAACAAGAAACTGATAGTATAGAATTTGTATTAGTATCAGATAATGATACGCCTACAATTGAGGAAGTAAACCCTAATATTGTATCTATAGAAGGTGGAATGGACATAGAAATTATAGGTAGTCAATTTAAGGATGGAGCTCAAGTAATAATTGGTGGAAATGTAGTTAACAATATAGAAATCCAAGGGGATGGAAGAAAAATAACATTTATAGCACCTGCAGGCCAGTTTGAAGGAGAGACGCAACTTCAAGTAGTAAATCCTAAGGGTGGAATAGACACATATCCTTTCATTTATGTTAAGACATATACGGTACCTAAAATAATAGATTTCTCACCTAAGATGGGAAGTTCTAATACTTTAGTAGTTTTAAATGGAGAAAATTTATTAAAACCAGATCCAACTGGGTCTTCAGATAATATGTACAAGTTTATAGGAACTAGAGTTTTACTAGAGGGACAAGATATTAATGAATATAATATGGACTCTAGCAATAATAAGATACAACTTGAAGCCTATAAGGCAAAGTCTGATAATAAAATACTAGACACAAGTGATCAAAACTTAATTAGAGATTATTACAATAGCATAATATTAAAAAATAATGATACTAATAAGTACTATGTTATAGACCAGAGTGAAGATAAAGAAATAACTTTATCTAATGGTATAGATGAAAAATATGAAATTGAAAGAAATGGGAATAATATAGAGGCCCACAGTAGAGAAGGGGATACTTTTCAAGTTACAATTGAAGAAGAAGGGAACCATGATGTAATAAAGCTAACAGGTTCAACTACAATAAAATTATATATGTATACACCATATAAAGTGGTAGATAACTTAATAGTGGGAAATAGGGTAAAAGTCCTATCCATAGGAAAATTGTATTTCACAATTCCTACTAATTTAACTAAACCTGGATATTATGATGTTACTATTAAAAATCCAGATACTAAGACAGACAGTAAAATAAATGAACAAGGATTTAATTACTATCCTCAACCCTATAATAAACCTAATATATCATCCATAGAACCAAATGAAGGTTCTGTTGATGGCGGATACTATATAAGCATAAAGGGTAGTCCTAATGCAGATGGCAAGAAATGCTTTGAAGATAATGCCATAGTAAGTATAAATGGAGTACAAGTGCCAAATGTGGATACTACCGTATCTAGCGATGGCCTTAGTATAAATATTAAAGTTCCCAAATTAGAACAAAGTATAAGTGGTAATAGAATAACTGTACCTGTAGTTGTGGTAAACCCATCAGATGGGTCTAGTGCAAGTGTGGAGGATGGATTCACATATATATTACCCTTTTCAAATCCAATAATTAACTCCATATATAAGGATAATGGTAAGGCTTCTGGTGGATATTATGTGGAAATTACAGGTCAAGATTTCAGATACGAAGAACCTTATACGGATAGTAATAAAAATGGTCATTGGGATAGTGGAGAGCCATATATTGACTTAAATGGCTGGCATGTGTATACAAATACCCCTGATGATGGTACTAAAGGGCCTGATTCTTTTGCAGGAGACAAGGTTAATGATCTTAAAAATAAATACGGTGAAGACTATAAGACAACCTATGGTAAGGACTATGATGACATAGTAATTCCCGTATTACCTGAAATATATTTTGGGGATAAAGAAGCAGAAATCACAGATTTCGACCATGGATACATTAATGTAATCGTTCCAGAGGGGAAAGATGGTCAAGTGGACGTATATTTAGTGAATAGTGATAAGGGTACGTCAAACAAGGTGAAATTTACTTATGAATCTTCAAATCCTACTATTACTACGGTTATGCCTAATAGTGGTGATAAAAAGGGTGGAGAAAAGGTTGAAATAAAAGGAACAGAATTATTCCTAAGCAAAGATAGAAATGTAATGTACAAGGAAGGAATTACAATAAAGACTAAACAAGTTAATATGCCATTAGTTAGATTTGGAGATATAACAAATAAAGATATTCCTAAGGGAGAAGAAAACTCTGGATCCATAGATAATGGTAAAACCACTGTTTTATTAGATGGAAATCTAAAGGTTGTTTATGATGGTGTTGCCCACAAAGTCACATTAGAAATAGCTTCAGGAGATAAGACTTATAAGGCAGAAGTAGATTATAACGATGAAAAGGTATTTGTTCCTGTAAGTTTCTTATCCTATACGGATGAAGATGGAAATGTAGAAAAGTATGCAAGCGATGATCCTAATAGTGATAAAAATTACGATGAACTGATTTTATTAAATGTGGAAAATAAAAGGCTTATGATCGAAAGGGGATATTCACCTAACTTTGAATATAATAACGACAAACATGTGATAGTATATACACCATCCTATTATACTGTGGGACAGGTAAATTTAAATTATATAAATTCAGATGGAGGAATTGCCACAAGTAAATTTGACTATAAAAATCCTTCTAGTAAACCTGAGATTACAAATATAACAAAGGATGGACAAGATCCAATAGAGGCAATAGTAGAAGATAAACAAATAAAATTAATAAGGGTAAATTATAAGGGCGGTAATACAATCTCCATATTGGGACAAGGATTTGTAGATAATGCCACTATACAAATAGGTGATATTGCAACTATAGGTATTGGTGATATTAAATACCAAATACCAGATAAATTGACTTTCACAATGCCTGAGACTGATGAAAGTAATGTGGGAAAGAATTTTAGAGTAGTAATTAGTAACCCAGATGGAGGAAATGCATCATCAGATGAACTATCTCCACCTATCTACATACAAATTATCAAAGGGGAAACGGCACCAGAAATAGAATCTATAGACCCTAAGTTTGGACCATCAAAGGGTGGTACAGAAGTAACCATAAATGGTAAGGACTTTAGAGATAATTTAAAAGTAATAATAGGAGAAAAGGTATTAGAAAATACATATATAAAATCCATATCTTCTACTAAGATAGTAATAACAACACCACCTCACTCTCCAGGAGAAGTGGATATTAAAGTTGAGAATGAAGATGGGGAATTGGCCATATCATCAGAAAAGTTCACCTATGTAAGTGAACCTAAAATAGCCGAGGTTACTGATGATAAGGACAACTATATAAATAGCATATCCATTGAAGGTGGAAATAAGATAAAGATTAAAGGGTCTGGCTTTGTAGGCGGAGCTAAGGTTATATTTGCACCAGTAATAAAAGAGGCCGATAGTGAAGATGGAGACATAATATATATATCAGGGAAAAAATATATAGTAGAATCGGGAAATGAGGCTACTAGTGAATTTGTATCAGAAAGTGAATTAATCGTTACGGCTCCAGCAGGTAAGTTAGATGAAATAGGAGTAATGGTTGTTAACCCAGATAAGGGTGCCACTGATATCTATGAAAACCTAAAGTATAGTTTACCAGAAACTCCAGCACCTACTAACGTATGGGCTCAGCTTTATTATGACCAATATATTAAGGTAAATTGGGATGAAGTAAAGGATGCTGCCCAATATGAAATATATGTGGTAGAGGATAACAACAAGAGATATATAGGAAATACGGAATTAACTTCCTTTGTATACGATGATCTAAAGAGAAAGACTGAATACAAGTTCGTAATAACTGCCGTAGGAAAGTATGGTTCATCCATATATTCCATGGAAAGTAATGAAGTTGAAACGGGAAGTAAAGTAGGAAAAGATGAAGATGGAGAATTAGGTGAAGATACGGTTATAGATAAGAGTGGTGAAAATGCCACAATAACCATTGGAGTAGATGATTATAACAAATATACCACATTAGACCT
The DNA here is from genome assembly GCF_002270055.1 of Anaeromicrobium sediminis. NCBI lineage: Bacteria > Bacillati > Bacillota > Clostridia > Peptostreptococcales > Thermotaleaceae > Anaeromicrobium > Anaeromicrobium sediminis. The sequence goes on from NZ_NIBG01000041.1 coordinate 6,292, forward strand.
AACAGAAGGACAGTTAGCAGGAAGTAAGAATATAACCATAAATATACCAGCAAAGGTCATTGGAAAATTAGATGTACAGAATTTGACTGTTATAGGCAATGACTATATTGTGAAATTTAATCCAAATACCTTCTATAATTATAAAACTAAAGATAATATGGACAATGCAGGTGTTAAGTTTAATATTATGAGTAAACCTAGTGAGTATGTACCACAAAGGGGAGAGACCATAATATCAAATCAGTTATCTTTAAAGGCATATGACTATGTGGAAGATAATGTGGACGAATTAGACTATACGGGGTCACTCATATTCGTAAGTTTAGATTTAGATAAGGATAAGGCTAAATTAAGAAGAATTAAAAAGATCAAATTAGTAAGAATTGATGATGAAAATGTGGTTCTAGGAAAGGGTAATGATGAAGTATACAATATATCAGGTGTTACAGATAGGCTAGGACACTTCATTATTCTAGGAGGTAGATAAAATTGAAGAAGGCTATAAGTGTAATACTAATACTGTTGATTTTTATAGTAACTATCTCCTATGGAGGGGTAAATGATCCCTATAGAAATGGTTATATTGAAGGGTATTTGAAAGAAAAATATGACAATAAAGTAAAGATAGAAGAATACGATGGAACTATTCACGAAATAGAGTTGGCTAGAAATGTAGTGTTAAAAATAGACGATATATTAGTTAAACCAAATGATATGAAAGAAGGTATGGAAGTCTATGGAGATATTAAGGGTAAAAGGTTAATAACCCTTGAAGCTTACTCAACAGAAAAATTAGGATACATTTCACCCCAGTCTAAGACCCTAAGGGGAGTAGTTAAAAAAATTGATAGGGATACACTGAATATAAAATTAATAACAGGAGAAGAGAAGCTTTTCTTCACTTCTCCCATTACCATAGTAAATAAAAGTGGAGAGAGTATAGGTCTTGATAGTTTATACATTGGTGATGAGGTAAAACTATACTTTGATGAGTATGATACGGATATCATAAGTAGAATGGAAATTAGAAATAACTCCATAAAGGTAAAGGACATATATAAGGCAAAATTAGTGAGAGTAGATGAGATAGAAAATAAAATCACATTAGAAAATATATATAACTTTACGGATGGCAAGTGGAGTGAAATAAAACCAATGGCAACTATAGAATACGATTATGATACTCCCATGTATTTAAAAGCACAAAGTATAAGTAATGATAAGTTAAAATACTTTGTGGGTAAAACAGTATATTTAGCAGTGGAGGATTTCTTCGGTGAAGATAAGATAAAGAAATTAGTATTACAAGAAAAATATAGTAAAATATATTCTGATAAAATTAGAAAAATCAACTATTTCTCCGACTCCCTAGAACTTAGAAATAATAAAAATCTAACTTTAAGTGAAGGGACCATAATATTGAAGGATGGTAGACTAGTTGAAAAATCCATAATAGATGAAGAAAATGATGCCCTAATAATTGCGGATGGATATAAGGATAGCCTACATGCTAGTGTTATAGATATATACAACACATCAATAAATAATTCTAATATAGGACAAAAACATATCTATGCAGGTAGAATGAATAGAATATTTGAAGATAGTGTATATTTAAATGACTTTTATATACTAAAGGAAAATGAATGGTATTCCTTTAGAACTGAAGATGAAGACGATGAAAAGAGATTATATTATGATGAGGATACTAAAATATATAATCTAGAGGAAAAAGAAATAATATCTGCTAAAGAATTTTTTCAAGGGAATTTTTCTGTAGATGAAGATGACGATGAAATAGATGATAGGGACTTAAAAGATTGGTATACTTATTTTTATACGGATGGAGATAGGATTACTGTAGGGTATATTATGAAAGACTTAGATTCATTAGGAAAAGAAAGAATAACTACAGGACATGTTCAAAAGGTGGAAAACAGTTCTTCTACAGGATGGACTTTAACCCTTATGAATAGTAAGGACTGGAGTGATCATAAGGAAAAATGGATAATGAAGAATTCTAGTATAAATATAAATTTAGAAAAGGCCATGATAATTAAAGACGATAAAATCATAACTCCAGAAGAATTACTAATGAAAGATAGTTTATACATAATAAGAGATGATTATGATGGAAAAATAGTAATAGTTAAGTAGAAAAAGAGGGGGCTCATAATGAGAAGAATAATTTCTATGATCTTAGCAATAGTTGTAATACTTACACCTATTTCATCCTGGGCTGCGCCACCTATTTTTTCTGGTGGAGTTAACAATGAATACAAATATGAAGAAATGGTGTTCATAACGGGTGAGCCAATTAAATTTGTAGGAGAATTAAAGGAAAAGGAAAAAATTAAGGATAATGAAAAAACTATAACATATACACTAAAACTTACTCCAGAGGATAAAAGCATAGATGGTAAATTGGATAGAAGTATAACTTTAATTACCACATATGATAAAAACAAGGAAAAGGGTCAAACTATAGGTCAAACTATAGTGGATAAGTATAAGGAATCCATAAAAGTAGGGAAAGATAAATATGATTTAGAGGATTATCAACTATCTAAATCGGATGTGACAGATAACAGACCAGCTTCTGATTTTTATTCAGGTAATTTAACAGGGCGAAAATATTATGAAATAAATAGGGATGAAGGAGAAGTAATAGTAACTATAAGTGGTTCCAATACGGGATACTATAACTTTTGGGGTAGCACAGAAACCCTTATTATAAACAAAGATATAGAATCTATAAAGTATACTAAGGATGAAGATGGCAATATAGATAAGGAATCATGGAATGGAAACATAGAAATACAAGTAAGTGACAGCACAACTAAAACATTAAGATATAATGAGAACAAAGCAGATCTATCTAGTATAGATGGTGGTCACATGAGAGTTACTGAAAGTGGCATGGTATCTAGAATAAAATATAATATGCCCTATGAAGATGATGATGAAATAGATAACAAAAGAAGAGTAAAAAGAACTATAGAACTTAGTAATAAAAAGGTACCTAAAATAGAACGATTACTAGTTCCTAAATTTAGAGATATAGAAGGGCATTGGGCTGTAAATCATATCAAAAAGTTATATTCACTAGATGTATTTGACGAAACATCAGAATTTTTTGCACCAGATATACCAATTAAAAGGGTGGAATTTACTAAGGCCATAATAAGGGCTTGTGATATAAGACCTAGTAACGAAGAAGAGGAAAAGAAAAGAAGTCGTAGTAGAAATAAGGAACCTGAAGTATCACCATTTAAAGATGTACCTGTAGAAAGTCCAAATTACAAATATATAAAAAATGCTTTAGAGAAAAATATCATATCGGGCATATCTAAAGACTTATTTGCACCAGAAAAATCATTGACTAGAGCACAAGCCATAACCATATTAATAAGGGCTTTAGGTTTTCAAACTAAAGCACCTACACCAGGCTTTTACACTTCTTTTAATGACGACAATGAAATTCCTGGATGGGCAAAGGAAGGCATATATGTAGCAAAGGAAATTGGAATAATAAATGGAGATATGAAGGGGAATATTTACCCTAATAAAATATTAACTAGAGCAGAAGCTTCTGCCATGTTAGTTTCTTTCTTAGGATTCTTAGAAAGGGATTTACAAAAGGATTATAGAGAAAATATTATAAATTATAATTAAAAAACTACTAACAAATAAATTGACTATTAATAGTTAATACTATATAATAAAACAGTTATTTTAAATACTAGCGAGCACCCTACTAGGGTGCCCTGCCATAAATAGATGGATGAATAGGTAGGTCACCCTTAGGGGTGGCCTCACTTTTTTTACGGAAAACCATATCCTAAGGTAGAAGATAACCATTATTGTGGAAAGGGGAAGTTCTATAATGACAAAGTACATATTTGTAACTGGAGGGGTAGTATCCTCACTAGGAAAAGGAATCACAGCAGCATCACTAGGTCAGTTACTTAAGGCAAGAGGACTTAAAGTGACTATTCAAAAATTTGACCCATATATAAACATTGACCCAGGTACAATGAGCCCATACCAACATGGTGAAGTGTTTGTAACAGAAGACGGAGCAGAAACAGATTTAGATTTAGGCCACTATGAAAGATTCATAGATATAAACTTAGGAAGTTATAGTAGTGTGACTACGGGGAAAATCTATTGGTCCGTACTAAATAAAGAGAGAAAAGGTGAATATTTAGGAGCTACAGTTCAGGTAATTCCTCATATTACTAACGAAATTAAAGAAAGAGTACTTCGTGCAGGAAACCAAACTAATGCGGACGTGGTTATAACAGAAATTGGTGGAACTGTGGGAGATATTGAGAGTCAACCTTTTTTAGAAGCCATTAGACAAATTAGATATGATGTGGGTAAAGAAAACGTAATGTATATTCATTTAACATTACTTCCATACTTAGGAAAAGCAGGAGAGATGAAGACTAAGCCTACTCAACACTCCGTTAGGGAATTGAGAGAAATAGGTATTCAAACAGATGTGATCGTATGCAGAACTGAAAAACCAATGAGCCAAGAGTTAAAGGATAAAATAAGTCTTTTCTGTAATGTGGATTCTAAGAACGTAATTCAAAATACAGATGCAGAAACTCTATATGAAGTTCCTCTTATGTTAGAGGCAGAAGGATTGCCTGAAATAGTTTGTAATAGACTAGGATTAAAGTGTAAGGAGCCTGATTTAACAGAGTGGACAGCAGTAGTAGAAAAGGAAAAGAACTTAGAAGATGAGATTACTATAGCATTAGTTGGTAAGTATGTGGAACTACATGATGCATATCTTTCTGTGGCAGAGTCTTTAAAGCATGCAGGAATTGCAAATGATACTAAGGTGAATATAGATTGGATACACTCAGAGGATATTACAGATGAAAATGTGGAATCCTACTTAAATGATGCAGATGGTATACTAGTTCCTGGAGGATTTGGAGATAGAGGTGTAGAAGGTAAAATAGCAGCAACAAGATATGCTAGAGAAAATAAGATTCCTTTCTTAGGAATTTGTCTAGGAATGCAACTTGCAGTAGTAGAGTTTGCTAGAAATGTGGCTGGATTAAAGGATGCTCATAGTTTTGAGTTAAACCCACATACACCATATCCAGTTATTGACTTAATGCCAGACCAAATAGACATAGAAGATATGGGTGGAACCTTGAGACTCGGAGTATATCCATGTAAAGTATTCTCGGATACATTGGCAGAAAAGGCCTACGGAAAGAATTTAATCTATGAAAGACATAGACATAGATTCGAATTTAACAATAAATACAGAGATAAATTAACTAAGGCAGGTTTAGTTATAAGTGGACTATCTCCAGATGAAAGACTAGTTGAAATAGTGGAAGTAAAGGATCATCCTTGGTTTGTGGCTGGACAATTCCATCCAGAATTTAAATCAAGACCTACAAAGGCTCATCCATTATTCAAGGATTTTGTGGGAGCAGCTATTAAAAATAAATAGGGTTAATAGATTAGGGTTAAGAGATTATGGTTAAAATTCCCACTCTTAACCTTTAGTATCCTTGAATGGGTAGCTGGTCACAGGTAATATAGGGGGATAAATATGAAAAAACATATAGAGAGATTGTACTTTGTCTTTATTCTAATTACAAGTTCCATAATGAAATTCAAATATATAAACAATGTTAAAACAAAACAACTTTATGACTTTCAAACTTATCATGAAATAGCTTCTAATATATATAATCATTTAGGACACACATTAGATGGCTGGCCAATTGCATTTCAGGGAATGGGATACCCTACTACCTTGGGTTTCGTATATAAAATAGTTGGAGATGATAACATACAAGTGGCTAAAAATTTTAATGTTATATTATCCATATTAACTTTAATAATCATATACTTTATAACGGTTAAACTTACAGATGATAAGTTCATAATATATGGTACTTATACTATGGTAGCTTTCATACCAAATTACATTGCCTATAATAATGCGGTGGGAACAGAGGTTTATTTCACCTTTTTATTTAGTTTATTAATACTCTCTTACCTACTAGAGTATAATTTTAAACTTAAAGTAGGGGTTATTGGTTTTTTAATAGGTATATTAACTTTAACTAAACCATTTTTTATGGTATATCCCATTGTTTTAGGTTTTATAGATTATCTAAGGGACAAGGATATGAAAAAGGCAATAATATATGTAACGAGCGGATTAATCATTATGGCCATGATCATATGTCCTTGGACTTATAGAAATTATAAGAAGTTTGGAAGGATTATTCCCGTATCCTACAATTCTGGATATGTAATGTATATAAATAATAATGACTATAATACTACTGGTGCTTGGATGCCCCTATTAGATGTGCCAAATACAAGGGAAAACAAAGAAAAGATAGAAGAAATACTATCTAAAAAAAGTGTAAAAGTAGCACCAGAAATAGAACCCATAATTAAAAAGTCCGCAACAAAATGGATAGTAAATAATAAGGTAGAGTTCTTAAAGCTAGGAACCCTAAGATTAAATTCCATATTCTATAGTGGTAGTTGGGATATAGATGCTTGGACTAAGAATGAAGAGAAAACTAATAATTTCGAAGAACTAACTAAGGGCGAACAGTCTTATATAATAAGAAATAATCATTTTAATAGAAGTGTTAGGGATATAATAATATATACCCTAAGTAGTATGGGAATAATATATGCCTTATTTTCTATAAAATTAATAATACAAGGACTAATAAATAAAGAATATAAAATAAGCAGCATAATATTAATACCATCAGTAAATACTTTATTCTTCATGAGTGTGTACTTCACATATGAAGGACAAAGTAGATATAACTTCCCGTTACTGTTCTTATTTGTAATAGGTTTAATGAATATATTAAGTGGGTTAAATAAAAAAGAAGGTTTAGGTGATTAATCATCTATACCTTCTTTTTTATTTAAAAATCATTGTCACATGCCTGTAAAATTCTTTCTATAAATACTCCAAACCCCTTCAAATTACTATATGGCCTTTTTTGCCATTATTACAG
>NZ_NIBG01000042.1 GCF_002270055.1 Anaeromicrobium sediminis
ATATAAATCAATAAAAAAAGAAGGGATTGTAGGGAAAGCATTGCCCTGCGTGTTTAAAGGAGGGTATTCAGCTTGCCATAGTAATCGTCGAAGGGAACAAGAGGGTTCCATAACGAAGCATGAATTTTTGTTTAAATAGAATCTGCACCATTCTACTTGTCTAAAATATATTGGAATATTTTCTAATAAAGTATAATATAAAATATATAAGAAATATTTTACAAACAAAAAAAGCTGTTATAAAATTAACATTACTTGTTTTTATGATGAATAATTTATATACTAAAAGGGGAAAAACTTATAAAAAAATAAATAAAAAGGGATTAAAAGGAAAAAAACATAAAAGGGAATATATGGAGAGGGGATAAAAAACTTGAAAAAGAATTTGTTTTATGATAAAATTCAAGAAAATCCCATGATAGCAGCAATAAGAAACATAGAAGATGTAGACAAGGTTATAAAATCGCCCTGTGAAATATGTTTTCTATTATCAGGGGACATTTTTAATTTAAAAGGCGTAATTCAAAAGTTAAAAGAAAGCGATAAATTAGTGTATGTTCACGTAGATTTGCTAGAAGGTTTTTCTAAGGATACAGTTGCTCTTAGATATATTTATGAAAATATGAAACCTGATGGTATAATTACTACTAAGACTCATCTGATTAAAAAGGCAAGAACATTAGGAATTTTCGCAATTCAAAGATTATTCATACTAGATACTATATCATTGGAAACTGGTATAAAAACGGCTAAAAGCATCCAACCAGATGCAATAGAAATATTACCAGGAATTATACCTAAAATTATTAAGAAATTAAAAAAAGAAATAAATATTCCTGTTATAGCAGGAGGACTTATTAGTGATAAAGAAGATATAATAGAAGGTCTTAAGGCTGGAGCTATGGGTATATCAGCAAGTAATGAAAAGTTATGGTACATGTAAATTATTTATAATGGCCATTAAATTTTTTTAAGAAAAAGGAAAACGTTTACTAATAGACAAACTTTCCGCCTTGAGTAACCTTATTTTATTGGCAAGGAAAGTAAACGTTTTCTAAAAATGAGAGGAGGAGCAGCTAAAGGGAGGTTTGATTAAGGTTTAAAGGAATTTTAAAAAATCATGAAAAATAATTGAGGAGGTGCCTATTTTGAAACATTTAGGAACTATACTAGGAACTGCAATAGCAGGTATGTTTGTAATGAGTGTATGGGGCGCATTTGCTGGAGAATATGGAATTGGCGGAGGCTGGTTCGCAGGTTTTGCAATAATTGGAACTATGTGGTTTTTAAATCATTTTATCGGACTTGTAAATAATGACGGAGCTTTTGTAGATATGGCTGTAGGAATTGGTATGGCTGGAACTATGAGGGGCGTATTTGAACAGGGAATAGAAGCTGGAATCGCATCTATGCCAACATTAGGAGTAGTATTAATTGGTGGAGTAGTAGGCGGATTTACTGCTTACAAATTAGAATGTTATTTGGCAGAAAAAGAAAAGGCTGAAGCTTAGGAATTTGAAGGGAGGATATAAATTATGACTATGGCTAATATAATAACTACTTTCGCAGGTGCGTTCATATTTCCATTTTTAATTAGATTATGTTGGGGTAAAATGTGTGATGCGTGGGGAGCAATTGGTGGCTGGATGGCAGCTGGATTCATAGTAGGAACAACTTGGACATTAACTCACGGAGTTGGAATTATAGTTCAATCTGGTGGAGCTTGGATAGATATGGCATGGGCTGCAGGTGCTGGATTATTTGTAGCATCAGCAATGTCAGGAGACGATGTATCAAAAGGTTTTGTAAATGTAGTAATGGCATTAATCGGTGGAACACTTGGTGGATTTATATTATCTTGTTTATAAAAATAAAAAAAGATGAGACCGGAAAAATCTCACCATAAAATTAAATAAAAAATATAATTAATCGTAACTAATATTATAACATAAATAGAGATAAAAATAAATATTTAACAATCTTTCATATAAAAGAAATATAAGGGGGAAACAAAAATGCAAAAAAAGTATATCATGGCCTTAGATCAAGGAACAACTAGTTCAAGAGCAATATTATTCGACCACGATGGAAATATAGTTAAAGTAGCACAAAAGGAATTTACTCAAATATATCCAAAGCCAGGTTGGGTTGAACACGATGGAATGGAAATTTGGGGAACTCAAAGTGGTGTAGCTAGAGAAGTATTAGAAACTGCTGGAATAAGTCCAGAAGAGGTTGCAGCTATTGGTATCACTAACCAAAGAGAAACAACTATAGTTTGGGACAAAAATACTGGAAAGCCAGTATATAATGCAATAGTTTGGCAATCACGTCAAACAGCAGCAATTTGCGATGACTTAAAAGAAAGAGGATTAGAAGGATATATTAGAGAAAATACTGGATTAGTAGTAGATGCATATTTCTCTGGAACAAAAGTAAAATGGATATTAGATAACGTTGAAGGTGCAAGAGAAAAGGCTGAAGCAGGAGACTTATTATTTGGTACTATGGATACTTGGTTAATATGGAACTTAACTAGAGGTGAAGTTCACGTTACTGACTATTCAAATGCTTCAAGAACTTTATTATATAATATTAAAGAATTAAAGTGGGATGAAAAGATCCTAGCAGAATTAGGAATTCCTAAGTCCATGTTACCAGAAGTTAAACCTTCTAGTGAAATATATGGGTACACTGATGAAAAGACTTTCGGTGGAGCTAGAATTCCAATAGCTGGAGCAGCTGGAGATCAACATGCAGCATTATTCGGGCAAGCTTGTTATGAACCAGGTATGGCTAAGAATACTTATGGTACAGGATGCTTCATGTTAATGAACACTGGAGAAGAATTAGTACCTTCAAATAATGGTCTACTTACTACTATTGCTTGGGGAGTAGATGGAAAAGTTGAATATGCATTAGAGGGAAGTATATTCGTTGCTGGTGCTAGTGTTCAATGGTTAAGAGATGAACTTAAATTAATTCATGATGCTAGTGACAGTGAATATTTTGCAAGTAAAGTTGATGACACTAACGGAGTATATGTAGTACCAGCATTTGTTGGACTTGGAGCACCATATTGGGATATGTATGCAAGAGGAACTATAGTAGGTCTTACTAGAGGGGCAAATAGATATCACATTATAAGAGCTACATTAGAGTCTATAGCATACCAAACTAGAGACGTATTAGAAGCTATGCAAGAAGATTCTAAGATCAATTTAACAGAACTTAAAGTTGATGGTGGAGCAGTTGCTAATAACTTCTTAATGCAGTTCCAATCAGACATATTAGGAGTACCTGTTGTTAGACCTAATATCATTGAAACTACAGCGATGGGAGCAGCATATTTAGCAGGTCTTGCAGTTGGATTCTGGGAGTCTAAAGAAGAACTAGGTAAGAAATGGAGCGTAGACAGAAAGTTTGAGTTAGCAATGGCTGAAGAAGACAAAGAAAAGAAATATGCAGGTTGGAGAAAAGCAGTAGAAAGATCTAGAATGTGGGAAGAAGAGTAAAATTACCTTTAAAGTATAAAAAATAACATCTTGACAATCGTTTTCACAGATGCTATAATCCAAATATAAATTAAATATTAGGGCGGAGAAAAATGGAGAGCCGTACAAACTACCTATGGAAACATAGGTGAGTTTTGTACGGCTTTTTTCTATCGTTTTTAAGGAGGGAAATAGAATGTATGATGTAGCTGTAATCGGAGCAGGAATTGCCGGTACATTTATAGCAAGAGAGTTAACTAAATATGATTTAAAGATAGTTTTAATAGACAAAGATACAGATATTTCAAACGGAACTACTAAGGCAAATAGTGCCATAGTCCATGCCGGATATGATGCAAAGGATGGAACTTTAAAGGGACTATTAAATGCAAAGGGAAATGCCATGTATGACAAGGTCTGTACTGAGTTAGACGTTCCATTTAAAAGAATAGGATCATTTGTTATTGCTACAAATGAAGAAGAAATGGAAAGTGTACGTGACTTATATGAGAGAGGAATAAAAAACAATATTCCTAATATGAAAATCTTAACTGAGGAAGAGGTTAAAGAAATGGAACCTAACCTAAGTAAGGATATAATCGGAGCTTTATATGCACCAACAGCAGGAATTGTCAGTCCTTGGGAACTGTCAGTAGCATTAGCTGAAAATGCAGGGGATAATGGATGTGAAATAAGATTAGAAACAGAAGTTACAGATATGAAAAAGGAAGATGATAAGTTTGTAATAGATACTAACCATGGAGAAATAGAAGCTAAATATATATTTAACTGTGCCGGCGTATATGCAGATAAAATAAATGAAATGGTTGGAGAAAAAACTTTTGAAATAGTTCCTACAAGAGGACAGTACAACATATTAGATAAGAGTGTAGGAAGTTTAGTAAATCATGTTATATTCCAAGCTCCTACAAAATCTGGAAAGGGTGTTTTAGTTGCACCAACAGTACATGGAAACTTATTAGTAGGTCCTGATGCAGAAGGATTAGATGATAGGGAAGCATTAGAAACTACTTCAGAGAGAATTGGATTTATTAGAGAAAAGTCTAGAAAGACTACAGACAAAATAGATTTTAGAAAAACTATAACAAGTTTTTCAGGACTTAGAGCAAAACCTTCTACAGGGGACTTCATAATAGAAGAATCAAAGGACGCTAGTGGATTCATTAATGTGGCTGGTATAGAGTCACCAGGATTATCGGCAGCACCTGCTATTGCAGAATATGCTATTGATATATTTAGAAACATTAATACTGACTTAAAAGATAATGAGAATTTCAATCCAACTAGAAAACCTGTAATAAGATTTATGGAATTAAGTGATGAAGAAAAGGCAGAGATCATTAAAAAGGACTCTAGATACGGAACAATAATCTGTAGATGTGAAAACATAACAGAAGGAGAGATTGTTGATTGTATAAATAGAAATGCAGGAGGAAAAACTGTAGATGCTATTAAGAGAAGAGTTAGACCGGGAATGGGTAGATGTCAAGGTGGTTTCTGTGGACCAAGAGTAATGGAAATCTTAGCACGTGAGTTAAAAGAAGATATTAAGAACATAGTTAAGGATAGTAGAAAATCATATATCTTAACAGAAGAAACTAAACAGGCGTAAGTCATAGGAGGTGTAATTGTGTTAAATTATAATGTTGTTGTTATAGGTGGAGGACCTGCAGGATTAGCTGCAGCTATAGAAGCTAAGAAAAATGGTGTAGATAATATATTAGTTATAGAGAGAGATAGAGAACTAGGTGGAATACTTCAACAATGTATTCACAATGGGTTTGGATTGCACGAATTCAAAGAAGAGTTAACGGGACCTGAGTATGCTGAAAGATTCATAGTAGAATTAAGAAACATGGGAATCGAATATAAGTTAGATACTATGGTATTAGATATGAACCAAAATAAAACTATAAGTGCTATAAATTCAACGGATGGGTTTATGAATATTCAAGCCAAAGCAATAGTTTTAGCCATGGGATGTAGAGAAAGAACTAGAGGCGCCATTAGTATTCCTGGAGCTAGACCAGCAGGAGTATTCACGGCTGGAACTGCTCAAAGATTTGTAAACATGGAAGGCTACATGGTTGGAAAAAAAGTAGTTATATTAGGATCTGGAGATATTGGTCTTATAATGGCTAGAAGAATGACACTAGAAGGAGCACAAGTGCAAGCTGTGGCAGAATTAATGCCTTTCTCTGGTGGACTTACAAGAAATATAGTTCAGTGTTTAGATGACTATGGAATTCCCCTATTATTAAGCCATACTATTACTGAAATTAAAGGTAGAGATAGAGTAGAGGGAATCGTAATAGCTCAAGTAGATGAAAAGTTTAAACCTATTCCTGGTACAGAAAAGGAATTTGAATGTGATACATTACTTTTATCAGTAGGATTAATTCCAGAAAATGAACTATCTGTTCAAGCTGGTGTAGACATGGATAGAATAACTTCTGGACCTATAGTAAATGAAGCTATGGAAACAAATATAGAAGGTGTATTTGCCTGTGGTAACGTAGTACACGTACATGACTTAGTAGATTTCGTTACAGCTGAAAGTAGAAGAGCTGGAGCAAGTGCTGCTAAGTACGTAAACAATGAGCTCAAGAAAGAAGGAACTACACTTAAGACAGAAGGTAAAAATGGAGTAAGGTATATAGTTCCTCAAGTAGTAAGACCTGAAAATATTGATAAGACACTAGATTTATTTATGAGAGTAGACAATGTGTACCATAATGTAGAAATGGTAGTTAAAATAGATGGAAAAGAAGTTAAAAGAATGAAAAAGAGACACGTAGCTCCTGGAGAAATGGAATCTGTAAAAATTAAGAAGGAAGACTTAAGTTGTGCAGATGGCTCTAAAATAGAAGTTTATTTAGAAAAAGAAGCTTGTCTAAAAAAGGAAGTTTATTTAGAGAAGGAGGGAGCTTAAGTGAAAAAACATGAATTAGTTTGTATTGTATGTCCTATGGGATGTCGTTTAGATGTTATAGAAGAAAAGGAAAAATATACAGTATTAGGAAACAAGTGTCCAAGGGGTAAGGATTATGGAGTGAAGGAACTCACTAATCCAACTAGAGTAGTAACTTCCACAGTAAAAATAGAAGGTGGACTTTTAAATAGGATACCTGTAAAAACTAATGGAGATATTCCAAAGGATAAAGTATTTGAATGTATGAAATTATTAGATAAAATTCAATTAAAAGCTCCAGTTAAAGCAGGAGACATTGTGTTAAAGAATATATTTAATACAGGGATAGATGTAGTTACTTCAAGAAGTATGTAGACAATCTTTTAGTTAGGGGCGAATTCTAATTACTTTTATATTCGTCCACATAAGAAAATTACCCATAAAAGAAGGGGAGCCTAAGGCTCCCTTTCTATTGGTTATTATATGGAGAAATAGCCAATAGAGGAGTAATTATTAGGGATATCAGGAAAATCCTGTGGAACTAAATGCCAAAGACTAGGAATACCCTCTTCTAAAGCAATTTGTTCTATATACAACATGATTATTCCAGCATGCAAGTTAACATCCTTTATGTTCTTATTATCTATGAATAGGGATATTTTGTTTTCATTAATTAAAAACTTCCAAGGTTCTATATTACCCCAAGAGGGAGCATATTTAGAGTAGTAAAGAATGTGGGAAAGGCCCCTCTGTTCTAATATATTAGGATCAGCCTTTTGTCCCCAATTATTAATATAAACCATATCTTCCATACCTGATCTAGGTGGTTTTGAAGATATATCCTTTTTGAATATGCCTGTATAAGCATATCCTAGTGAGATAAATGCAATAGGCTCTTTTTTTATGTTAAAGTGTTTTTTTATTGTGTATGGATCATCTATATTAATAAAGCAACTACCTAAACCTAAGTCAAAGGCCTTTAATCTAGCTAACTCCATTAAATATCCACCATATTTCTTATTATCGGAAAACTCATCAGATGTAATAAGAAGATAATATGGGGCCTTTATCATGTTTCCATAGTATCCTGCCTTACCTTTTAGTGAATCGTATACTTTATTTCCATTGTTTAATACAACTATATCCATTTTACCTTTATTAAAAAATTTATTATTTTTTACTATATTTAATATTTCATTTAATTTAGAGTCTTCAACCTTGCTCATTTTATAATCTCTTACGGATTTAATACTTTCTATTAACTTGGAAAATTTCATATAATATTCCTCCCAACTTATGAATCTTTATACTATATATCTACCCTAAAAACAGAATATGAAACAATTTTCAGACAACAATCCTAAAACTTTTTTTAAAAATGTGAACGACTTTCTTCCTATTTATATATGCAATAAAGGGGTACTATGTGAAATGTTCGTTAATAGGATATATATTTGGCACGAAAATGTTGTATAATTATAAATATTTTGTTAAAATCCTTGTGAGGAGGTAATTATATGAAAAAATTACGGACACAATTAACTATCATCATGATTTTAATCGCCATAGGGCCTTTAATTGTATCAAACTTAATATCTCTAAAAATTATTGATAATAAGTATGATATGGAAATTGAAAGTAAGCATATAAATATGGCAGATAGTATATGTAAAAATGTAGAGGAATTTTTACATAAGTCATATTTAATAACGGAACAATTGGCAAATAACAACGATATAAGATCCTTTATTGGTGAAGAACAAACTGAAGTAATAAAGGAAAATATTAAGAGAAATGAATATTTTGAATTAATATATATTCAAGATGTTAACGGTGATCAAACGGCTAGAACTAGTGGTAATTTAGGAAATAGAGCTAGTAGATGGTGGTTTAAACAAATGATGGAAGATAAAAAGCCATTTCTAAGTAAATCTTACATATCTATAGCAAATGGTAATGCTGTAAGTTCTGTTTTTTTTCCTGTATATGAAAAAGAGGAGCTAAAAGGAATATTAGGTACAGATGTTAACTTAAAGACATTTCAAGAGCTAGTAGAGAAATTTAACATAGGTCAAGGAAGTTATATCTACATAGTAGACAGCCAGGGACAATTAGTTGCACACCCGGATAAGACATTAGTGGAAGAACAATATAATTATATTACCCTAAAGAGAAGCGATTACGAAAAAGATGGAAGTGGTAATAAATTAAAAGATTCAAATGGAAAGTTTAAGTATAAGGAAAAGGATATCAAAGTAAGTGATAAACTTTTGGAAATAACAAAGGAAGCCTTATCGGGGAAAAAGGGATTTGTTCAATATGAAAATATAGAGGGAGAACAAGTTGTCAGTGCCTATACGCCTATAAAAGTTCCTGGAAACAGTAAAGACTGGGCTGTTATTACTGTGCAGGAGAAAAAAGAGGCCTTATATTTTTTAAATGGAGTAGAAAAAATGAATTTCCTAGTATTAGGAATAGTAGCTTTAGTAATGATAGGATTATCCTATGTATTATCTAATAGTATAACTAGACCTATTACCATATTATCTAATAATTTTGAAAAGGCATCCCAGGGAGATTTATCTGTAGTAAGCAATTATAAGAACAATAATGAAATTGGTAAATTAAGTGACTCCTTTAATAAAATGATCAATAATACTAGAGGAGTTGTAACTAATATAAAGGACTCATCACAGGTAGTAGACAGTTCATCTGAATCTTTAATTACAGCCATAAAAGAAACGGAAATAGCTAATGGAGAGATTGCTAGTGCTGTGATGGAAGTAGCTAGTGGAGCTAATGATCAATCTATGGATGCACAAAAGGGTGTAGAGATAGTATTTGAGTTGGATAAAGAAATTAACCTGATGAATGATCATGTGACAGAAAGTAAGGATTCATCAGAAAAGATATTTGAAGCTAACATAAAAAGTATAGATTCTTTTAATACTTTAGAAGATAAGGTTAAGAAAGTAAATAATACCCATTATGAAGTTGTTCAAGTGGTAAAAAACCTTAATGAAAAAGCTAATATAATAGAAAATATATTGGAAACTATAACAAACATATCACAACAAACCAATTTGCTTGCACTAAATGCAGCCATAGAAGCAGCTAGAGCAGGGGAGGTTGGAAGAGGATTTGCCGTTGTTGCAGATGAAATAAGAAATTTGGCAAACGATACGGCAACTTCAAGTAGTGATGTGGCAAATATCGTATATTCCATAAAGGAAGAAGTAAATAAAGCTGTAGAGGCTATAGATAAAAATGAACAAGTTATGGAAGAGCAAAATGCAGCTTTAAAAGAGGCCATGTCAAATTTTGATAATATAAATAATGAAATAAATATTATAGTAGATAAGGTGGAGCATATTAATACAAGTGTTATAAAAGTAATGGACATTAAAAAGGAAGTTAGCAGCGTTGTTGAGCATATATCCGCTGTATGTGAAGAAACATCAGCATCTACGGAGGAAGTTTCAGCTTCCATAGAAGAACAAAATGCTACTATAACAGAGATAACTAACATGTCTAGTGCTTTAAAGAATACGATTAATGAATTGGAAAAGGCAATAGTTACATTTAAAGTGTAGAATTTAAAATTAGAAACAGGGCCAGTGATTTTTCACTGGCCTTATTTAATAGTGCTAATAGGAGTTACTCTTATGGCATTAAAGTTATCGGGAATAATAAAAGTTTAAAGTGTATTGACATTATATTTTTAATGTGATAATATATACATCGTTGTCACATTAATCAAGGTTTTGTCAAAAATAAATTTTAAAAAGTCTTGACAAAAATGATGAGACATGATATGATTTAATAGTCGTCGCAAGAGAGATGATTTAAAAAAATGAACTTTGAAAACTAAACAGTAT
>NZ_NIBG01000043.1 GCF_002270055.1 Anaeromicrobium sediminis
AGGATTTTATCCTTTGTCTTTTTTTGCTTATAAAGAAATTATAAATTTTCCGATCTGTGAACAAGTAAAAAAAGTAAGGGGGTGTAGGGGAAGAATTCCCCTACCTCTTTAAAGGAAGGTGCTCAGGTTGCGATAGCAATCGTCGAAGGAAACCATAGGGTTTCCTAGCGAAGCGTACGAAGTACGCCTTTTTTATTGTTCAAAATTAATATATAATTAGTATTAAAAAATTGGATGGGTCCCAAAAAAAGTTTTTGGTAGTTTTCATTTAAATTGAAACTGGTATAATAGGCTTAACAAATTTGTTAAAGAGAGTGATTGGATGAGGATTAAGGTAGATAGAGATAGTAAAATAGCTTTGTATATACAAATTAAAAACCAAATAAGAGATAAAATATATTCTAAAGTATTTCCTCAGAACTATATACTTCCTTCCGAGAGAGAACTTTCGGATATGATTAAGGTTAATAGAAGTACAATAATAAAGGCCTATCAAGAATTAAAGTCAGAAGGGTTGATCGCCTCAGAAGTAGGTAAAGGTACTTATGTTGTATACACTGATGAGATAGAAAATAATGAGAAATTACATAACTTTATTAATAGATTTTATTGGGATGAAATATATAGTGAAAGTTCAAAGCAAAATTATGGGGATAGTATTAGTAAGATTATGAAAACTGATCATGGTCAAAGAATAATTTCCCTTTCTGGAGGAATTCCATGTCCAGATTCATTTCCTGAAGAAGAATTAAAAAAAATTCATATGAACCTAGTGGAAAATGATATGGAAAAGGTATTCTTACATAGTCCAGTAGATGGATATATGCCACTTAAAAATGAAATTAGCAATTTACTATTAAATAGAGGAATCAAAGCATCACCTAAGGAAATAATGATTTCATCAGGTTCCCAACAGGGTTTAGATCTTATAGTTAGAACATTTATAAATTCAGGAGATGTAGTTTTAGTAGAAGAACCTACTTTCTTTGCAGCACTTCAGCTTTTTAAGACTATAGGTGCAAAGGTTATAGGTGTTCCTATAGATAATGATGGAATGAGAACGGATATATTAAAGTATTTGATAGATAAGCATAACCCTAAGTGCATTTATACAATTCCAACCTTTCAAAATCCTACAGGAATAACTATGAGTATGGAAAGAAGACATGAACTTTTAAATATATCTTCAAAATATAATGTGCCTATAATTGAGGATGATCCCTATGGGGAGTTAAGGTATGAAGGTGAGGATTTTCCAACCCTAAAGGCGTTAGATAGAAACAATCAAGTTCTTTATTTATCTACCTTTTCAAAGGTTATTGCCCTAGGATTGAGAGTAGGATGGATAGTTGCACCAGAGAAGGTTATAAATAAACTTAGTTCTCTAAAGCAGATAACAGATTTACATGTAAATACTTTAAGCCAACATACTATGTATGAATTCTTGAAAGATGGGTATTATGAAAAGCATGTTAAAAGAGTAAAAAAAGAATATTTATTTAAAAGAAATTTAATGGCTATGGAGTTACAAATGGATTCTTTGAAGGAATGTTCCTTTGAACTACCTAAGGGAGGATATTATATTTGGTATAAAGTCTCTAATAAGCTAAATTCTAATTCTCTTATAAGAAGGTCCGTTGAAAATGGAGTGAACTATATGCCAGGGCAGCTTTTTTATAATAAGTTGGGAGAAAATAATAATTATATTAGATTGAATTTTACTTACCCTAGAAGAGAGGAAATTGTTGAGAGAATAAAAAGGTTAAAAGATAGTATTAGGCAGGTAAGATAGTGGGAATAGAAATATGATCGTCTACATAATTTTAAAAGGGATGTTAATATAGATCTAAATTAGAGAAAATATTAAAATCTAATTTGACGGAATATTTAGAACTTAAGTAAATTATTAATAATAATGGAAAAAAGTTAAGGGATTATAAAGTTACTTGTGGAGGGGTTATAATGAAAAAAATAGGATTAATAGGTGGCATGAGTTGGGAGTCATCATTGGAGTACTATAGGATTTTAAATGAGGAAGTTAAAAATAAATTAGGACAACTTCATTCTGCTGAGTGCATAATGTATTCCGTTGATTTTCAAGAAATAGAAAGATTACAGCATGAACATAGATGGGAAGATTTAGCTAAAAAGATGATTGATGTGGCATCTAGATTAAAAAGGGCTGGTGCAGATTTTATTGTGATTTGTACTAATACCATGCATAAAATGGCTGATCATATTGAAAGGGAAGTGGGAATTAAAGTTTTACATATAGCAGATGCAGCTGGAGAGAAAATCATTAAAAAGGGAATCAAAAAAGTTGGTTTACTAGGAACTAAATTTACTATGGAAGGTGATTTTTATAAGAAGAGATTAAATGACAAATATAATATTCAGGTAGTCATTCCTAATGAAAGGGATAGGGAAGTAGTTCATAATGTTATTTATAATGAATTATGTCTTGGAGAGATAAGGGAATATTCTAAGAAAAAGTACATAGAAATAATAAATAAACTAGCCAAAGAGGGAGCAGAAGGTGTTATTTTAGGATGTACAGAAATTCCTTTATTGATAAAGAAAGAAGATGTGAATATTCCAGTATTTGATACTACAACAATACATGGAACTGCTGCTGTTAAATTTGCTCTAAATGGTGATAAAAGCAGTTAGAAAAATGGCTTATGTATCCTTTAGAAGGAATTTTCATTAGAGATAGTTGGTACTATCTAATAATTAAGGAGGTGAAAATATGGAACTTAAATCAATGGTTTCTAGGGAAAGAGAAGAATTTCTTTTGGGAATTAAAAAGACTATACCATTTATGATTGGTGTAATGCCCTTTGGCTTAGCTTATGGAATCATGGCATCTCAAGCGCATTTATCTGTTTTGGAAACTACTCTTATGTCAATGATAGTGTTTGCGGGTTCGGCACAATTTATGGCTATTGGTATGATAAGTGAAGGTGTTGGTTTTACTTATATTGTTATTTCTACTCTATTAATAAATTTACGCCATCTATTAATGGGCTTATCCTTATCACCGTATTTTAAGAATTTAAAATTAAGATGGTTATATTTACTTTCCTTTGGAATGACTGATGAGGGTTATGCCTGTACAATTAGTTATTATCAAGATAAGGGTGTTGATGAAGGTAATCCTTACTTTATGTTGGGATCTGAAGTGGGGTTGTATATCTTTTGGATGGGTAGTTCCATTATAGGAGCCTTATTGGGACACTCAATAAAAGATCCTTTATCTTGGGGATTGGATTTTGCAATGCCAGCTACTTTTTTAAGTATTATTATACCTCAGATTAAATCCTTTAATATGTTTACTGTATTTTTAGTTTCAGGAATTTGTGCAGTGGGAGCATATTTTTTTATACCAGGAAAGTGGTATATTATTGTAGCTACAATTATAGGAGCTTCATTAGGTACTATCCTTGAAATGAAAGATGATGAGTAGAATTAATATGTAAGGGGATTATAAAATGAGATTAGAATACATAATTTTAATAGTATTAATGGGAATTGTTACTTATATTACAAGAGTAAGCTTTCTTGTATTTTTTAACAATAAAAATATTTCAAAAGTTTTAAATCGTTCTTTAAAGTATATACCTGCATCAATTTTAGCAGCACTAATATTCCCAGGGGTATTCGCTCCGAGTGGCAATCTGGATATGGCCATAACCAATCCATATATAGGTGCCAGTGGGATTACAATTATTTCCGTTTTGTTAAGTAAAAATTCGGCATTTAGTATTGTGTTAGGAATTGTTTCTTTAGTATTGCTGAGAAAGTTTATATAAAAATAAAAAATCCCATGAAATAAATGAATTATATATTTATAATGATTATAAAGGAAGGTTAACTTTATATACTTCCCTGGTTAAACATAACTAAAAATTAATGTTAGGAAGGGAATTTAAAATGAATATTTATATAAGGCAAGAGCTAAATAAAGATTATATAATAACAGAAGAGTTGACAGAAAAAGCATTCAAAGGTATGGAATTTAGTAATAACAATGAAGCTTTACTTGTTCGTAGATTAAGGAAAAGTAAATATTTCATTCCAGAATTGTCTTTGGTGGCTGAAATGGACGATGAAATAGTGGGACACATATTATTATCTAAGATAAAAATAAATAATGATAACAATTCAATTGAATCATTAGCACTTGCTCCCATTTCCGTTTTACCAGAATATCAAAACAAAGGAGTAGGGAAGACTTTAATTAAAGATGTATTAAATAGGGCAAAGGAACTTGGATATAAATCAGTAATAGTTGTTGGACATGAAAAATATTATCCTAAATTTGGATTTAGACCTATGAAAAATTGGAAAATAAGAGCAGCATTTGATGTGCCTGAAAATGTGCTCATGGGATTAGAATTAGAAAAAGATGCTTTTTCAGAATGTGAAAATGGCATAATTGAATATCCAAAAGTATTTTTTGAATAATATTAAAAGAATTTCACGTTCCACTATTCATTATGGATTTTACTATAAATTAGTAAAAAATTTCCATATAGCCGTTGACATATTGTAACGAAATTGCTAATATGTTTACTATAATAATAAAAAGATAAGAAAAGGAGAATAAGATGAATAATACGTTTTTAGCTAGATAAGATTCTAATTGAATATTGTGTGAAAGGTATGTATTACTAATAGGCATAACTGTGAAAATGGGCTATGTCAGATTGAGTGAGCATATTTTAGTACACATTATAGCTAAGAACATTGTTTAACTTATTTTGAAAGTATTTTATAAATGCTTATTCTTTAAATATAGACTACATTAAATTTCAGAAGGATTATTTATATTTCTGTGATAAAATTAGATTCTTTCATTTTATCACTGAAAAATATATGATTTTTCAGTGTGAGAATATTGTAGGCTGTAAGTTGACCTAGTTCAACTTACAGCCTTTTTTATTTAGAAGTTTTAGCTATAATAGTGTACCGCCTAGAGATCAAAGTTAAATTCTATAAGAATGAAGTGCAATAGGAGGAGATACTATGGGTTTATTATTTAAATGTTTAAATATAAAGAAAGAGTTTGGAGATAAAGTTGTTTTAAAAGATATCAGTTTTCATGTGGAGATTGGAGATAGAATAGGGATTGTTGGTAATAATGGAGCTGGTAAGACAACTCTAGGAAACATTATTGCTAAGGCAATAAAAGCCGATGGAGGATCTATATTGTGGCATTACAAAGATGTAAAAATCGGATATCTTCATCAATCTACCTACTACACACAAGGAGAATTTCAAAATATGATTGAAGGTGATAAGGAGGAAATAAGGGAGTTTTTTCAAACATCTAAGGAACTGGGAATTCATAAGATAGATGATTGGAATAATTCAAGACTTAGTAAACTTAGTGGAGGGGAGAAAACAAAACTTGCAATTGCTAGAATATGGGCTGAAAAACCACAACTTCTTATTCTTGATGAACCAACAAATCATATGGATTACGAAGGTATTAGATGGTTGATTAGTGAGATTGAGAAATATAGAGGAACTATACTAGTCATATCGCATGACCGTTATTTTATGGATAAGTGTGTTAATAGGATTATTGAAATTGAAGATGGGGTAGCTCATTCTTATAAGGGGAACTATACCCTTTATCGTCATGAGAAGAGAAGAAGATATGAGAGTCAATTACATGAGTATGAAGTACAAGAGAAATACAAGGGTAAAATACAAAGTGATATAAAACAATTAAAGAAATGGTCTGAAAAAGGCCATAGGGAATCAACTAAGAAGGATGGGTTCAAAGAAGGATACAGAGTTAGAGTCAAGAAGAAGGATAAGCAAGTAAAGTCAAGAATCAAAAGACTTGAAAAAATAGAAGTTGAAGGAGTAAAAAAACCTAAAGATGAGCAAAATATAAAATTCAACTTTGTTAGTAGTGATAGAGGTGGAGACAGAATACTTGAGGCAAGGAAAATATCAAAGAGTTTTAGCAATAAGAAGTTATTTGAAGATAGTTCATTCTATATTAAAAAAGGAGAAAAGATTGGATTATTTGGAAAGAATGGATGTGGTAAAACTACTTTCATAAAGGCAATACTAAAAGAATTATATATGGATGAGGGAAATCTATACCTTAGCCCCTCAGGAAAAGTAGCCTATTTAAGTCAAGATGTTATGACTCTTGATGGGGATAAGACTGTCCTTGAAACTTTTGGAATAGAAAATTATAAAAGAAGAGGGATACTTCAAACTCTATTAACAAATATGGGATTTTCAAAGAGTATGATTCATAAGAAAGTTGATACACTTAGCCTTGGAGAAAGAACAAGACTAAAGGTGGCTTACATGATTATGATGGAGAATAATGTTCTTATACTTGATGAACCTACAAATCATCTTGATCTTCACAGTAGGGAAATGCTCGAAAAGACTTTAAAAGAATATGAAGGAACTATAATTTTAGTATCCCATGATAGATATCTTTTAGAAAAACTGTGTGACAAGATTTTAATATTTGAGAATAAGGCAATTAAGAGATATGAATATTCCTTTAAAGAGTATATGGATATGAAAGAAGGAAGTGTGGACAATAAAGAAAAAAAATCAAAAGAGGAACAACTTATGATTTTAGAAAATAGGATAACTGCCATTCTTGGAGAAATTAGTTCTTTAACTCCTGACTTGGATAGATATAAGGAATTAGATGAAGAATTTAAAGAATTGATTAGTGCCAAAAGAGAGATTAACAATAAATAATAGGGTTAATTCATATATACAGTTTATATCTATATGCTTCTTTAGGGAAAATAGCCTAAAGAAGCATAATTATTTTGCTAGTATTTAAATACTCATCTATTAGTATAAAACTTTCATTAGGCATAGAGAATGGGCCATTGCCTTATGTCCAACATACTCTTTTTCTAAAGTGCTAAATGCATTATCAATTGATCTGACCTTTTTCTGACCTGAGCCAATTTGTATTAAGGTACCAACGATAAATCGCTCCATGTTTACTAAAAAACTATTTCCAGTAATATTAATGAGTATTTCATTATCCGTTTCTTCAATATTAACGTCAATTAATTCTTTGATAGTGTTTTTGTTTTTACCCTTATTTGTAAATGCGGCAAAATCATGTTTTCCAACTAATTTTTCTGCTCCAACTTGCATATCATTTATATTTAATATTTCTTTTAATTTATAAGTTTGATATCTCTCAAATAATAAAATATCCTTAGAGTCCTTTTTCCAAAGTCTGTACTGATAAGTTATTTCTTTAATTTTTAACCTACTATGAAATCTTTCATTAACTTTTTCAAGAGATTTCACAACAATATCTTCTGTAAGGTACTCTTCAATATACTGGTGTATTTCTTTTTCATTTAGTCCAATATCCGGTGCTTTAAAATTTGCAACCTGACCTAATGCATGAACACCAGCATCAGTATTTACAGCTCCTATAACTTCTATATTTCTCTTATACAGTTTTGATAAAATTCCTTCTAGTTTGCCCTGTATTGATTTATCAGCACTATCTCCCGTTTCACGTTTCCAACCCTTGTATCGTCTACCATCATATGCAACTATCATTTTATAATTATTCATTTTATCAACCTTTCGAATTACAATTTCCTTTTGTTCTCTATTATATAATTCTCAATCATTATATCATACTATGTATTAAGTAGTTAAATAATGTTGTAACATTATTTAACAAGCACTCAAGAGTGTTTGTTAGGAGAAGATTTGCTTATTTATCAAGTATAGGGGTATAAGATTGCTAAGTGGATCAAGAAAACATCTCAAAAAGTATTGACACAACCTTTTTAATGTGATATTATATATCTTGTCGCTAAGACAGTCAATAAATTTTCTCGAAAAAATGTTTGACAGTCTTCGATATAAATGCTAAGATAGTCAAGTCGTCAAAACAAGACGGCACAATAAATTGAACTTTGAAAACTAAACAGTATAAGAATTTAAGCCAGCTTAATAAATAACCTTTATATTAAGGTGACGTTAATTTTGTNATTAAGGTGACGTTAATTTTGTAATAGAGCAGTC
>NZ_NIBG01000044.1 GCF_002270055.1 Anaeromicrobium sediminis
TTCCTTGCCAATTTTCCAAATCATACACTTTTACTACACCATTAATGGAATTAACATTTTGAGCAATCATATATTCATGTTTTAATTTTTCAATATTCTTTAATGTTAATCTCTCTGAAGGTATTGTTTTAAAAATTAGATTCTCTTTTTTTGTCTTATGGTAACCAGTATAAACAAGTGTATCCTTTCCTTTATAAATCAATTCATTAATTTCGTAGTCTTTAAATTTTAGCACATGTCCTTCCCCCTACTTGTTTCCTTCTATATATAAATTAATTTAAATTTCATGGCATGTCCCTAAAGACAATGAAATAATTCCATAATTTTCAAACATATAACGTAAAATCTGTTTTTTTATGTAACAATTAACATTTCTTCAAGAATATTTAAAACCCCTTTGGCGAAAAATAGCTTATTTTGTCAATCACAATTGCATTTAGTATAATAAAGTCGTTATTCTCCTTATTTTTATGCCTAGTTCATATTTAAATGCTTAAACAAAAATCTTCTAGTTTTAATAAAACTAGAAGATTTTATATAAATCAACTTTTTTGAGCTAATGCAACCATTCTGCCATTACTAACGGTTACCCTTATAACATCTTCTGTTATTTCTATGGGCGTAACAGTCACAAAGTAATCACAGCATCCAGGGCAAGTTATGCAGTCACAAAAAGTAAAATTAAATATGTTTGTAGACTTGTCAATATCACTAAAATTTATTCTCTCTATTACCCAAACGCCTAAGGATATGGGACTTTCATTGTCACATACGCCAAATAATTCATATCGAAGTCTTCCATTTAATACAAAGAAAGAAGTCAATCTCTCAAAACTTACAATACTAGAAAACTCAATATTAACCATAGGCTCACATAAACCTGTTGTATTTATACTAACCTGTGCTAATTGAAATGGTGGATCATTGGATGAAGTAAAGATCCTACTTCCAGTTCCCTCACCACATTCTAGTAATATCCCTTTAGGTTTAGGAGCCTTTGGTTTACAATCATGGTAACAAGGCAAATCACATGATGATTGAGCAAGACCTGTTATTCTAACATTATCTACTGTCACATCTGCAAACCTAAAGGATGCTTCTAATTCAACAGGGGTAACTGTCACAAAATATTTCCAACAACCTTCACAAGTTATCTCTTCGCAAAAAACAAAGTCAAAAACTTTTTCTAATTCAATATCCTCAACAACTCCTGTCCTCTCAAATGTCCAAGTTCCACGGGATAATGGTTTTTCCCCATTGGAAACTCTAAATAATTCAAATCGAAGGCGAATATCACTAACATTTAAATCAATCTTTACAATACTTGAAAATTCAATTAAAACTTTAGTTTTAATTAAAGAGGTTATATCCATTATAATATGTGCTATTTCAACAGGAGTTCCTATTTCAGGGCCATTTCTAAAAATTATACTTCCATTTCCCTGCCCACATAAGGATAGTACTTTTTTAGTTTTAGGATACTTTCCTTTTAATTTTTCACCACAAACCTTATATTTGTCCTTTGAAATGTGCTGTGAAGATTGTGATAATGCCACAATTCTTCCATTACTAACTGTGGCTATTGCTCCATTGATTTCATCGGGAGTAACTATTACAAAATAATCACAACATTCATGGCATGGTTGGCATTCACAAAATATGAAACTAAATGATTCTTCTTGGGATTCAAAAGCGTTCTCTAAAACATTAATTTCCTCAAAGACCCAAATACCTAGGGATTTTGGATCCTCCCCCTTACAAACTTTAAACAATTCATATTGTAATCGTACTGTTGCTCCATTAATTAGTCTCTCCATTTTTACGAGACTAGAAAATTTTATTACAACTTCCGGTCTATTTAAAGAGGCAGTATCCAGGGTCACATGGGCCAATTGAAAGGGATCATCATTGGAGGATGTAAATGTTTTACTTCCAGTTCCTTGTCCGCATTCAAGAAGTATATTTTGTGGTTTGGAGTCCTTTGTTTTACATTCATAAATATTATTACAACTCACTTATATACCTCCTTAGTATTTTATAGGCTTTTGTCAGACTATGATTAGCACTCTTGGGATTTTGCAATTAGTTGACCCATGGACACCTTTGCACTAGCAGTATCATTATCACTTATTTTCTCAGCAGTTACTCTAACAAAATAATCAATACAACCTGGACAAGGTGAAGAGCATACGCATCTGTTAAAACTAAAGGTATCAGAAGTTTCCAAGTTTTGATTTGGATTATCTACCGCAAGTGTTGTTAAAAATCTTCTAAATTTCCAGCTCCCCACAAGGATTTCAGTTCCACCATTTCGTCTAGAAAATAAATCAAATCGGAGTATTACTTCTGCGTCAGTTTGAGTAGCATCATCAGGTTCTAATACAGCTTCAACTTGACTGGAAAACTCAAGCTCAGTTACGAACTTATCCGATCCTCGAGTGTCCACCGTTACATTAGCTGCATCAAAGGTATCGCCTGTAGTATCAAAGTCCATTTCACTTCCAGGTGTACCACATACTAAAAAGAATTTTTTATCAAAAGGCTTTTTTATTTTACAATCTTTTTTTCTACAATCATCTTTTCTATAATCTTTTTTTCTACAATCATCTCTCTTATAATCCTTTTTCTCATAACCACTTCTAGGAGAGCAAGTTATTTTACAATAGCCGTCCATTCTTGACATAAATGAATTCCTCCTTCATAAATATACAATTACATATTTTAAAGTCTTATATCCTATAGGCTCATATTTCTTGTGCTTTACATGGACAGTTAATATCTTAATACGGCAACAAAAATTAGCCTATAAGAATAAGGTGTATTCCACTTCTACAATATACATTATGCTGTCTCTTAGTATTATGTGATAAGCCATATTTCAAAGGGTATATTAATTGAAAATGACAACAAATTTAATAGAAAAAACTCTCATTCTCCTAACATTACAATTTAAGGGAACAAGAGTTTTTTAAGTTTTACATTTTATATGACTAACTAATTTTAAAACACATCTATTTTAATTCTCCAAGATTTTCTTCTACTGCTTTTACAACGGCATGGCTGGCAACTAATTTATAGCATTCATGCATATCTGTATAGAACACTCTATCATTTTCAACTGCTTCTACATGTTCTCTTACTTTATCATAAGCAACTTTAGTGCCTTCACCTAGTTTTTCTTTAGCGCCAAACTCTATTGCCTGTGCTGCTGTCATAAGTTCTATACCTAATACATTCATAACATTGTCAAGTATTTCTCTAGACTGTCTTGCAGAAATGGATCCCATGCTTACATGATCTTCTTGGTTTGCACATGTAGGAATAGAATCTACACAAGCTGGATGTGCTAAAACTTTATTTTCAGATACAAGGGCAGCTGCAACATATTGAGGAATCATAAGACCATCATTGAGACCTCCATTTTTTACTAAAAATGCAGGTAATCCACTTAAGGCTGGATTAACTAGTCTTTCAACTCTTCTTTCGCATACATTTGCTAATTCTGCAACTGCAATTTTTAAAATGTCAAATGCCACTGCCATCGGCTGGCCATGGAAATTACCACCTGAAATTACATCTTTATCGTCAGCAAAAATCAATGGATTATCTGTAGCAGAATTAAGCTCTATATTCACTTTTTTAATTACATAATCAATGGCATCTTTACTTGCTCCATGTATTTGAGGAATGCATCTTAATGTATATGCATCTTGTACTCTTATTTCACCTTGTCTACTTGTTGATTTACTTCCATTTAATAACCTTAACATATTTTTTGCACAATCTATTTGTCCTTCATGTGGTCTTACTTCTTGTACTCTTGGGTCATATGCATCTATAATTCCATTAAGTGCTTCTATTGTCATTGCAGCACTAATATCTGCAAGTTTGGCAGCCATTTTTGCATCATAAGCTGCTAATGCCCCTACTGCAGTTAATACACAAGTACCATTAATCAAAGCTAATCCTTCTTTAGATATTAGCTCTACTGTTTCAATTCCAGCTTCATTCATTGCTTCTGCTGATGGTATTCGTTTTCCCTTATAGAATGCCTCTCCATCTCCAAGCATAGTTAAAACTATATGGGCAAGGGGACATAAATCTCCACTAGCTCCAACAGAGCCTTTTTCAGGAACAACTGGATGAACACCTTTATTTAACATTTCGATTAATACATTCAATGTACTTAATCGTATACCAGAAAACCCCTTTGCCAATGCATTGATTCTAAGTAACATAGCAGCTCTTACAGTTTCTTCAGCATATGGTTTTCCTACACCACAACAATCACTTAAAATTAGATTTCTTTGTAATGTCTTTGTATCTTTTTTTGATATTATTACATCACTAAATTTACCAAACCCTGTAGTAATTCCATAGATTACCTTTCCTTCTTCTACAAATTGGTCAACTGCAGCTCTCGATTTATTTACTTTCTTTACAGATTCTTCTGTAAGTTCAACTTTATAGTTTTCTCTTGACACCTTTACAAGTTCTTCTAGTGTCAAGCTATTACCATCAAGATATATTGTTTTCATCCCATTATCCCCCTTTTATCTTATATTCATTTAAAAGTTTATTTTTATGTCACCCGTAACCTGTACGCTAAATAATCATACTTTTAATTTTTATGTTATTTATCTATAGCTTATTCTTAAATTTCTAATAATATATTTGCTCCATAGAAAAATCATGGACTTGTAGATAGTGCTTAAGTACTTCTTCTAACGCCATTAGTGGTACAGGTCCAATTAGTTCAGCACCTGCTATTATAACCCCATAACGTCTTGCTTCTGATCTAATTGTTTCTAATACTCTTGGAATAGGCGTTTCTTCATAGTTAACAAGGTTCATTGATACTTGTATCATATTTTTTTCTTCTAATCTAAGTGCAATGGATCTAACATTTTTATATCCGCCTTTAGCGCCTCTTATTGCCTTTACTATTTTCTTCCCTATTTCTATATCATCTGTTCTTAAGTTCACATTAAAAGCTACTAAGGGGAATCTGACTCCAGTAACTGTAGCACCACTCTTGGGTACAAAAGCATGAGGGCCTTCATCTGGCTCCCATTCTTCTTTTTTCATTTTTTCTTCTAACGCTTCATATTGTCCTTTTCTGATTTTTACTAAGTTCTTTCTTTCTGGTCTTGTTGCAGCATCTTCATAATAATATACAGGGACGCCTAATTTTCCTAAGAATTTTCCAAAGTCCTTCGCTATTTCAACCGCTTCTTCATTTGTAACATTTTTTACTGGAATAAATGGTACAACATCTACTGCGCCCATTCTTGGATGACTTCCTTCGTGCTTTGTCATATCAATCAATTCAACGGCCTTTGCAGCAAGTCTTTTTGTTGATTCAAGTATTGCCTCTGGTTCTCCTATATATGTAAATACAGTTCTATTATGGTCTTTATCCGAATCTAAATCGATTACTCTTACATCTTCCTTTTCTAAAAGGGCTGCTTTTACTTTTTCAACTAAATCTAAATCTCTACCTTCACTAATATTTACTTCCGCTAATAAACTCTTCATATTTCCCAATCCTCCCTTGTATTAAGACTCTTTTAAATCAATAATATATTTTTCAAATTGAGCCTTTATCTTTTCATCTTTAATAAGTGGTAGATTTGCTTCAACATTTAATATACAACCTTTTATACCTGCCCTAGATAGCATTATAGCCATATCTAAGTCTGAACCGGCATTAGGATTAGATTTATCTTTAATGAGCATTCCTAATTCATACACACGCTTACACATAAATCCATTCTCTTTAGGTACTGTTGCAGCTGCTATACCACCATTTTGTATAGCCTTAGAACGTTCTTTTTTCTCTTCATCCGTTGATTTAGAAAGAGCATAAGCAGCTTTTATCTTACAGAATGCTTTTTCATCATCCTCAGCTCCTACTAACAATTTTTCTGCCAATTCATCAGCTTCTTTTGATACCTCATTATACTTTTCTACAGTAAGACCATAATTTTTTTTAGTAGATAATTTTGCAACCATTGAAATCATTCCAGCTGCCATAGCACCTGATAAAGCAGATGCAGCTCCGCCTCCAACTGTAAAATTATTTGAATCCATTACTTTCTCTAACATCTTTACTCCTGACATTACTATATTCCCTCCTAAAGAGTATGTTTTTGTAAAAATAATTTACATGAATTATTCTCCACAACAATTTCGCCTCTTTTTATTACTTTATCAACAAGGTTTACACCAAGTCGATATATTACATCCTCATAAGTAGAAGCATCCCAAATCTGAATATCTGCTAATTTACCAACTTCCAAAGACCCTCTATCTTTTTGTAATCCTAATGCTTTTGCACCACCAATTGTTGCTGCTCTAACTGCTTCTGCTGCACTCATTCCATGTTGTCTACACGCAAGCATCATGACAAATTGAAGAGATGTATTAAAGCATCCAGGGCAACAATTGGTAGCCAATGCTAAAGTCATTCCTTCTTCAATCATTGGTCTAGGATTAAAAGGTTTTGGATGTTTTACCGCAAAATCAATGGCTGGTAATAACACCCCTGTAACATTTCCTTCTTTTAACTTCCCCATCACTGACCTTGGTGTATAATTCAAATGATCTGCCGACACCATTTCCATTTCTGCTGCAAGGTCTGATCCTCCTATATAGGAATAAGCATCCGTATGAATTTTAGGCTCCATTCCAGCATCTTTGGCAGCACTCAATATTTTTTCAGATTCCTTTGCAGTATAATGTCCATCATCACACCAAACATCACAAAATTTTGCTAATCCTAATTCAGCTACCCAGGGAATCATTTCCCATATCAACATATGTACATATTTGTCTTTTGGAATATCCTCTGGCCATCCATGAGCTCCAAGAAATGTAGATACAATGTCAATAGGTAAAACATCATTTAGCTTTTGATTAATCTTTAACATCTTTATTTCAGATGATGTAGTAAGTCCATATCCGCTCTTACTCTCTACAGTAGTTGTTCCAGCAAGCAACATATACTTTAACCTATCAGCTGCATCATCAAACAATAATTCAGCCTCAATGTCTCTGGTCATATCAACCGTTGCCATAATCCCTGTCTTAATCCCCATCTTTTTCAACATATTAGGGTCATCAGTAATCATACGTGCAGCATATTCTTTTACTCGAGAACCTCCAAAAACAAGGTGGGTATGACAGTCTACAAAACCTGGTAAAACAATTTTCCCACTGCCATCAATAACACAATCTTCATCATACTCAACAATATTTTGCACATCTTCCTTTGTCCCAACAGCTACAATTTTTTCACCTTCTATGGCAATCCATCCCTGATCGATCTTTCCAATCAAATCTATTGCATTTTCTTTACATGTTAAAAGTTGTGTGCAATTGGATATTACCAAATCTGCTTTTAATTTATTAGCCTCCAATTTTCATCACTCCCTTAGTAAAGTAACTTGTACCTTCCAATTTTCTATAATTGAAAGGTACAAGTATCACTAAATTTTTATATAATTCTTAACGAGGTGCCTTTCCATCTGGTCCAAATGTTACTTTTTCTGCTGGCTCCCACCA
Organism: Anaeromicrobium sediminis; assembly: GCF_002270055.1. Taxonomy (NCBI): domain Bacteria; kingdom Bacillati; phylum Bacillota; class Clostridia; order Peptostreptococcales; family Thermotaleaceae; genus Anaeromicrobium; species Anaeromicrobium sediminis. Next base: position 7,567 of record NZ_NIBG01000044.1, read on the forward strand.
TAATGGTATCTTAATACTTTCATCTGTTAATTTTCCTTTTCCATTTGCTACATCTTTTGCAATTTCATAACCTGCTTGGGCATGCCTTACTACCCCTATTCCTGAGTCTACTGTTAATGCTACGTCTAATCTAAATGCCGCTTCATCTGTTCCATCTGCTATCATTGTTACTCCTGTATGCACTGCTTCTCCCATTGAATAGTTTGCTTGAATTGCTATTAAATCACACATTCCTGCACAGTTTAATAATCCATTTAGATATGGCCAGTCAGAAATTAAATCTCCACCGTCTTTCATGTTTTCTGATTCAAATGTTGGGTTTACGATTGATCCTGAGTCTAAGTTATCTCTTGAGAATCCTA
>NZ_NIBG01000045.1 GCF_002270055.1 Anaeromicrobium sediminis
TCATTAATAATTTAATTGATATTACTAAGATTGATTCAGGTTATATGAATATGCAATTTAAAAATTATAATATTGTCAGTATTGTAGAAGATATTACTTTATCTGTAGCTGAATATATAGAAAGCAAAGGAATTAAGCTTATTTTTGATACAGAAATAGAAGAAAAAATCATTGCCTGCGATGCCGAAAAACTTGAAAGGGTTATGCTAAACTTATTTTCTAATGCAGTAAAATTCACAGAATCTAATGGAACTATACAGGTAAATATACATGATAAAGGAGAAAGTATACTTATTTGTGTGAAAGATACAGGATTAGGCATACCAAAAGATATGAGAGAAAAAATATTTGATAGATTTAGACAAGTGGATGCTTCATTACATAGAAAAGCAGAAGGAAGTGGTATTGGCCTATCTCTTGTAAAATCAATTGTAGAGCTACATAAGGGTTTTATTACTGTGGAAAGTGAAGTTGGAAAGGGAAGTACCTTTACACTAGAACTACCAGCAACATTAGCAGGTGAAGAATATGACATAGATGGAGAAATTGCAGCAACAAGTCAGCCCAATGTGGAAAGGATCAGCATTGAGTTTTCAGATATCTACGCATAGAATGAAACTTTAATAATAATGAAAATATTTAAGACATACCTAAGCCTTCTAGTAAAAACTAGAAGGCTTTTATTGAAGCAAAATATTGAAAATAAGGATCTATTGCAGTAGATGTTTTATTTACATTTTCCTCCTTATCTCTATATACTACAACCTTATTGATTGCCTATTAAAAATCACTCGTCAAAGAAATTTTTCCTTTCTTCCAAGTAAAATGACAATATATATAAACGAGTAGCATATAACATGCAGACATTATTATAGTTTTAGATGGTAAATCTGATATTAAAAAATACCCTTGAATACCTTGAATAATTGCAGCCACTACTACAATAATTTTGAATTTCTTTTCAGAAAACTTAAACTTTGAATTTTCATATGCTTCAGGATATTTTTTAGGAAGCATATATGCTGATATAACTGGTAATAAGTTAGCTATTAAAATAGCACCATTCCCTAATTTTGAAATGAACTCTAATGAAAGTCCACTAACTATTGGAACTGCTCCTACAATGTAGAAAATTGTCAATAAATAATGAGGAGTACCATATTTCTCATTTACCTTACCCATAGATTTTGGTAGCCATCCATCAGCACATGCAATTAGTAATCCTTTTGTAACATGAGAAAATGTTGCATTAAGTGTTGTTGCTAGTGCTGTCATTGCACCTCCTATTACAAAGAATAAAAATAAAGGTTTAGAAAGTATTGCTCTTGCAACATTCGTTAATGGTTGAAAAGCAACTTCTTCTAAAGGTAAAACCGCCACTGCAATAGTTGACATGAATGCATATAATATTCCTATACAAATAGTAGTAGTTATTATTGCTAAAGGTATATCCCTACCAGGGTTCTTCATTTCTCCACCCATTTCAGCTATTACTATGGCACCACTTGTTGCAAAAGTTAATAGTGCTGTTGCTACAAAAAATCCTTTTGCTCCACCTGTAAATAACGTAGGACCTGAAAATACTTCTAAATTCACTTTTGGAATACCACCTATTATAAATGCAATAATTGAAGCAACAAGAACGCTTACCATGACACCCTGGATTTTTGCTGCAAAGTCTACCCCAAATAAATTTAAAATATATAATAGTGTTAATATTCCCAATGCTACCATTTTAACTGGAACATTTGGTACTAGACCTTGAAGATAATCGGCAAAGGATATGGCATACATTGCTATTGTAATTTGTCCTAAAAGAAATAAAAGTAAATAAAAGAACCCCATTTTAGGTGATAATAAGCGGCTTGTATAGCGATATAATCCCCCTGTAGTAGGTACAGATGCACCCATAACTGCAATTGGCATGGTCATAAAAATTGTTAGAATTGCAGCTAATATAAAGGACAACACAACACTTCCACCTGTTAATCCAATGCCAATTCCAGTTAAAGCCATGATCCCAGCACCAATAACCTGTCCAGCTGAAATACTCATTGCACCACCTAATCCAATAACCTTTTTAAGATTTTCTTCTTGGCTCTTCAATTGACCCTTGTTTGCCATAAGACTTCCCCCTTTTCTTATTTAATTATGAATTGCTCTTTCAATCCTCTCTAAGGCCTCTTTTAAAATAGACCTAGGACAAGCAAAATTTATTCTTTCAAAACCTTCTCCACCTTTACCAAATATATACCCTTCGTCTAATGCTACTTTTGCTTTTTTCTGAATAATATTCTCTAGTTTCTTTTCATCAGATTCTACCGCATTAAAATCAAGCCATGCTAAATATGTTGCTTCAGGTCTAATTAATTTTACTTCTGGCATTTTTTCTTTAAGGAATTTATCTATAAAATTCAGATTATCTTCTAGATAATCTAGTAATTGTTCAAGCCATTCTTCTCCCTTTTCATAAGCAGCAGTACATGCTACGAGACCAAATATATTAGGAAATTTATTAGTAGTTTTTTCTAATGTGCTTGCTAACTCTTGTCTAATGATTTTATTAGGAACTATTATATTAGATACCTGAAGGCCCGCTATATTAAATGTTTTACTTGGTGCAGTACACATTATTGAATTTTGAGCAAAGCTGTCTGAAATACTTGCAAAAGGAACATGCTTATATCCCTTGTATATTAAATCAGAATGGATTTCATCAGATACAATCAATACATTATTTTCTATACATATATTCCCCAGCTTTTTCAATTCCTCTTCGGTCCAAACTCTACCTACAGGATTATGAGGACTACATAGTAGTAATAGCTTAACTTTTGGATCTTTTACTTTGTTTTCTAAGTCTTCAAAATCCATAACATATTTTCCCTCTTTCAGTTGCAACTGATTATATACGGGGTGACAGCCATTATCTACTATTGCAGATAAAAACGGATAATACACTGGGTTTTGAATAACCACCTTATCTCCTGGACGACAAAAGGTTTGTATAGCATAATAAAGGGCAGGTACTACCCCTGGTGAGAACAGTATAGAATCTTTTTCTATGGTCCAATTTTGTCTTTTTTTATACCAATTAATAACAGCATTATAATATGGCTCTGTTCTTTCACTATATCCATAGATTCCAGACTTTGCTGTTTCAATAGCTGCATCAATAATAGGTTGTGGACACTTAAAATCCATATCTGCAACCCATAGGGGTAATAGTTCTTTATCTCCAAACATTGCCTTTATAAAGCTTGGATTCCATTTTACTGAATGAGTATGTCTTCTATCAACAATTTCATCAAAATTATACTTCATAAATAATCTCCTCTCACTATTTAGATTTTTATAATTTTCTTTAAATTCAGTTTATTTCATAGACTTTACTTCAAATCAATATAGATTATTTTATAAAAAAACATAAAAACATGGAGTTAACTCCATATTCAAAGTGTTTTGAATTATATGTTATTATTTGATAATATAATATATAAATAGGTAAGCTGCTGTAGGAGGATTACTATGAAAATTGGATATGTATCAAAAAAACTTGGTATATCCACTGATACAATTAGGTACTATATTAAAATAGGACTTATCGTTCCTTATAAAAATACAAGTTCTCATCACTATGAATTTTGTGAACAAGATTTAGAAGAGCTATCATTAATTCTTCAATTAAAATCTTTGAATTTTCATTTAGATGAAATACATAAAATTCTCTCATTACATAGAGTCTCATATTTGAATGCTGAAAGAGAAGTTGAGCATTATCTTAAATTGTTAAAAGACAAAAAATCAGAACTTAACTTTAAAATGGAAAAATTACAACAATCTATTGTTGAAATAAACAATTTAATAGATGAAGCTGAGAAGAATTTGTCTACACATTACATACCATCTGGAATTGATCTTAGTTTTTTAAAATTACTTGTATGTAGTGAATGTGATTCATCACTTACCTTAAAAAATGCTACTATAAATAACAATGAAATACTAGATGGTATTTTACAGTGTAGTTGTGGGTATGAAGCAACAATAGAGAATGGTATATTACTAACTTCACAAATATCAGCAACACAATCGTCAAATAATTTTGATATAAATCCTACTCTTTTGTCAGAATATAGTGCAGAACAAGTAAGTTCTTGGAAAAAAGAAATGGATAATCTATTACTAGCTATTAACAATAATGATTTAAATGATAAGGTCATTATAGAAACTAACATAAAAAGATTATTTTTCTTACTTAAAAATATTTCTAAGCTAGATTCTAGAGGTATGTATATTATTACTGAATCTTATCCAGAAGTAATTAAATTTTATAAAACCCAAATTGACCGTTTAAACTTAAACAGAAAAATTCTCTTTATCGTATCTAATAATCATAACTATCCATTAAAAAAGTCCAGTATTGATATTTGGATAGATTATTCAGATTCTAACGAGAATATGGAAAAAGAAGGTATTATTTTACCAAAAACATTAGCAAAATATTTTAAAATTGGTGCAAAAATCTATGGAACCTTTGTTTCAACACCAAACCATGCTCCATATTTAGAGCAATTTAAGAAAACATATCCTAAAGTTAATATGCATGATTTTGTTGATAATAATTTTTTTAACTTAATGGAAAAATCAGGTTATAGCATAATCTCCAAACAATTTACAAGAGAAATATGGGAATATAGTAAACAATCTAAGATTAAAATTACTGGCGTTCCTTCAAAGATGATCTTATATCATTCTACATATAACGGAACCCATAATGATAGCTAACCCATATTACAACAATTTACATCCCTATAGTTTGCACATTTCATATGAATTAAAACAAAATATTACTAATTATATTAATTTCTACAACTTACATCCATCACAAAGTAAACTAAAAGGCATGACTCCTATTAAATTTAGGAATCATGCTAAATTAATTTTTTTGTCATATTTCACATTATTGTTATTATTGAGTATCCAAATCACATTAAGAACAAATTAATACAATTTAGTAAACCCTTTATAATATATACAGCTATATTCAATAGGAATTTTAAGAAGATTAAAATACTTTCTCCTATTTAAATAATTATCAAAAATAAAGGGATTTGTATAAAAATGTAGAATTATTCCTAACATTACCAATTTTCAGAAAAGGAGTATAAGATATGAACATGAGAAAGCTAATGGTTTTATTATTAATTATAATGAATGTATTATCGTTAAATGGAATCGTTTCATTTTCTCAAGAAACTAAAAAAAATCATATACTTGTTCTTAATTCCTATCATCAGGGATATACCTGGACAGATAATATTGTAAAAGGGATAGAAAGTGTTTTAGAGGATGAAAATAATGTAATTCGTATAGAATATATGGATACAAGGATCATAAAGGATGAGAGACATCTAAATAATTTATATGAATTATATAAACATAAATTTAGTAATCATAAATTTGATGTTATTATAGCTAGTGATAACGATGCTTACAATTTTTTGAAAAAATATCATAAATCCTTATTTGAAAATACGCCTATAATATGTTGCGGTCTTAATATTTTTGACGATTTCATAACAAATAGGAACAATATGTTTACAGGTGTTGTAGAAACAGTAGATATTAAAGATACCATAGATATAGCTTATAAATTACATCCAAATATTAAGAATGTAGTTGTTATTGCTGATGAATCTTTAAGTGGAGATATGAATATAGAAATTACAAAGAAGGTTGTTCCTCTCTATAAAGGAAAAATAAAGTTTGATTTTATTCAAAATGATTCAATAGAAGAGATACTAAAAAATATTAAAAAAATCCCTAGGAATAGTATGATCTTTCAAGCTGGACTTTATAAAGACAAGGTTGGGGAGCCTATCTCCATAGAAGAAGGGAATAAAATTATTTCAAAGGCAGTGAATATACCCTTATATAGCTGCTGGGAAATGAATTTATGTAATGGCGTTATAGGAGGAAAGATGGCTAGCGGTTATTCCCAAGGTCAAACAGCTGCCCAAGTGGCTTTAAAAGTATTAGAAGGACAGAATATAAAAGATCTACCATTTATGCAAAAGAGTATAAACAAATACGTTTTTGATTATCATGCAATAAGACAATATAATATAAAACTATCAGACCTACCAGAAGGTAGTATGTTTATAAATAAGCCCTCTCCCTTTTTAAAGATAAAAAAAAGTTTAATGTATCTGGTGATTATGTTGATCTCTGCTGTTCTTGCATTTTTTAATTTTATTCTCTATAAAAATATTTTAAAATTTAGAAAAGCAGAAAGAGAACTCCAAAAAGAAAAGAAAATACTTCAATCAATACTAGATTCAACAGTTGATGGTATTTTAGTTGTAGATGAAGATCGGCACATTGTTAACTATAATAATGGATTTAAAA
>NZ_NIBG01000046.1 GCF_002270055.1 Anaeromicrobium sediminis
TTCCTTGCCAATTTTCCAAATCATATACTTTTACTACACCCTTAATGGAGTTAACATTTTGAGCAATCATGTATTCATGTTTTAATTTTTCAACATTCTTTAATGTTAATCTCTCTGAAGACAATGTTTTAAAAATTAGATCTTCTTTTTTTACCTTATGGTATCCACCATAAACAAGTGTATCATTTCCTTTATAAATTAATTCATCAATTTCGTATTCTTTAAATTTTAGCACATGCCCTTCCCCCTACTTGTTTCCTCCATATGTAAAAATCAGTTTTAATTTCATAGTATTCTCCTAAAAATAAACAAATAACTCCATAATTTCTAAATATGCAACACGAAATTCATCCTATATGCAACAATTAACATTTCTTCAAGAATACTAAAAATCCCTTTGGCGAAAAAAGGCTTATTTTGTCAATTGCAACAAACTAAAAAATTTGTATATAAAATTGCCACCTTAAAATAATCATCATATTACTTTAAGGTGGCAATTTAATTTTAGTCCTTTTACTTTATTTTAAAACTAATCTCTTCAGTTTATAAACCATAAACATCAGAAAATTCTATGTCCATTCTGTTAATTAGGTTTTCTCCAGAATTTGTATAATTGTTAGTATAAATATATTTTTCATCCAATTCCCTAATAGGTACATCTATAATAAATTTAGTAAATTTGCCCACTTTACTCTCTACTGTAATATGACCATCATGCAATTCAATAAGTAACTTAGCAATAGTTAACCCAATTCCACTTCCTTCACTATTTCTAGTAAATGACTTATCCACCTGTCTGAAACGTTCAAAGATCATTTTCTGCTTATCTTTTGAAATTCCAATTCCCGTATCTTTTACTACTATACTAATTGATTCCTCCTTATCATATATACTTACAGAAATCTCATCCCCTTCATCTGTAAATTTTATAGCATTAGAAAGTAGGTTTAAGATAATCCTTTCAATATTAAAAGGATCGCAGGCAATTACCTTACTTTTCATATTTGAATTAAATTCTAATATTCGATTTTTATTTTCTACATAGTCCGAAACTGAGTAAGTTATTTTTCTAATAAGTTCTACTATATCATGATTTTGCAAATTTAAATCAAAAGAATTAGAAGCTATTTTAGTTATATCAACTATATTATTAACTAACTTTAGAAGTCTATAGTTATTTTGTTTAATAATATTTGTATATTTCCCAAATTTCTCATTAAGCTTTGGACTTAAATCACTATTTCTGTATAAATCTATCATTTGTAATGCAGAGAAAGACAGATTCAATGGTGTTTTTAACTCGTGAGATAAATTAGCAAAAAGCTCCAATTTCAATTTATTATATTCAAGCTGTTCTCTTAACAGCTTATATGCAGTAACATCTACTCCACAGCTCAATGTTCCTTCCACATTCCCCTCTTCATCTCTTAACACAACATTATGGGTAGACACTATCCTTTCTTCGCCAGTTTTAGTTACAATAACTCTATCCCAATATTCTACTGATTCTCCATTTATTAAAGCTTCTAATTTATTCTTTGATTCTTTTTTATCCTCTTTCTTAATAAAATTTTTATTCCATTTTTTCCCGAGCAGTTCTTCTTCACAATAGCCTAAAATTTCACAACCCTTTCTATTAATCAATGCTATTCTTCCATCTTTATCTAAAATTAAAAATGAAACTTCAGCAATATCAAGATATTTTTGCAATTTATCTTTCTCTTTCTTTAATTGAACCGTTCGTTCTTTTACTTTAGTATCTAATATTTCATTAGAGCGCTCTAAACCTTCATATAATTTTGCATTTTCAAGGGAAATTACTATTTGGGAAGAAAGTATTTCTAAAACCTTCAATCTATCCCTAGTAAAAGCACCTGTCATAAGATTATTTTCAAGATAAATTATTCCTTTTAATTTTCTTTGATTAATTAAAGGAAAACATAAAATTGACTTAGGTCTTCTTTTAACAATATACTTATCACCACCGAAATTTATAGAATTAGTGGTATTTTCTAAAATAACACTTTCATTTTTTCTACTAACATAATTTATAATACTCTTAGGAATGTTCTCATATTCTTCAACCATTATATCCTTAACTACAGTTATTTTTTCTTCTTCAATTTCTTTCTTCCCTTTAATTATAAAAGCACCTTCTTTTTTCATAATAAATACTACTTTTTGAGCCCCCACATTTTCAATAACAATCTTAATTAATTTCTTTATAAGCTCTTCTAAAACAATTTCCTGTGAAATAGCCTGACTTGCTTTCATAATCGTATTAATATCTACTAACTCTAAAGCAGTTATTGTAGATTGGGTATCTTTTGTATTTACTTCAAACTTTTCATGAAAAATTTCTAGATATTTATTTTCTATATCTTTCACCTTAGCTTCTGCCCCCCAAAACTTGTAGCCAGAATAAGCTTCTTTAAAGTGCCATTTAGCATATCTATATTTATTTTCATTAAGCCAAAATTCTGCAGCTAGTTCATTAGCCAAAGCTTCATCATTTATGTATTCATGTTCTTTTGCAAGAGATATAGACTTTTCATAATATTCTATGGCTTCGTAATTTCTACCTGTTACTCGTAAACGTTCTGCTTCAACCAAATAAAATTTTTGCAAAAAATTCATTGGAGCATATTTAGCCCAAATTTTCATTTTTGACTGATTTTCGGAAACTTTTATTAAAATTTCATCTTTTTCATTATTTGAAACAGCAGAATATGTTGCAAGCCTTGAAAGGGAATCAAAATAATAAACCATAGCAATATCCACCATTCCTGCTACTCCAGCTAAATTTTCTTCTGCTTTTTTTGAAGTCTCAACTGCAAGAGCGTATTCTCCAAAATGATAATATAATATTGTTTTACTTAGAAAAATAAAAACCATTCCAATCATATCACCAATATGACTAACAACAGGAAGTATTTCATTTTCATCACACATTTCACCTATAAGTTTCACAGAATTTTTTGATTTCCCCTGCATATTCAAAACAAGTTGCCCAAATATTTTTTCATAATTTAATGATAAACCTTGTTTTATTTTTTCTATATTTTTTGTATTGTTTACTGTTTCTTCTTCCAGAACTGAAAGGGGACGTCCTATATAAAAGGAATTTTTAGCGTGTGCCGGTAAACAATAAGCACCGTATTCAAAATCTCCGTTTTCCATTCCTGCTCTATATCCTTCAGTAAGGGAATCAAGAGTTGATTTAAGATGTTCTTTCCAATGCTTTATACAATAATTATCTATTTCTAAAACTTTGGCCTTGTATTGTTTTAGATTTTGCTTTTCTACTAGTTTAATACTCATTCTTCCTATTCTGTATCCCAGTTCTATATCATTTATTCCTGTACAAAGTACCATTCCGTAAAAGGCATAAGCTCCCGGTGAAAGAGGAGAATTACCGTATTTTATTGAAAGTTCAACCATCTTACAAGTTAATATAGGGGTCAGCATAGGAGCTGCCTTATATGTAGTAGGTGTAGTACTTAGCATAATCTCCATTGCCGCAAGTTTTACATGATCACTCATAGAAGGTAAGTTTAGTAAATCTTCTACTTCCATTCCTTCCATAGCTTCTTTTACATTGCCAAAAGCTTTCTCAATATGAGTTTCATTTGGGTTAATAGGCATATTTATTCCCATTAATTCAAGGACTGATATACCTGTTTCTAAAGCTTCCTGTAAATTTAGCTGAGCCTGGTAAGCTTGTATTTTTATATTGTAAACCTTAACTTTGTCCGTTAATGTTTTTGCATTTTCTAAAACTACTTCTGCATACTCGTCCATTTGTTTAAAATCACTAATAAGGTACGACATTTCTGTTATTTCCGAATATAATCCTAAAGCCAGTTCATAATATTCTTGCCAGGCATCACTACTTAACATTTCAATTCCTGTTTGAAAATAAATAAATGCTGCTTTATAAGCGGAAGACCCTTTTGCGGCTATACCTGCTTTAAAATTCAATTGTGCAAGTTTTATATATTCTGTCTTATCACTTATTATGGATTTACCTAAATTAAGCTGTCTTACCGTTTCAAATAATTGTTCCTTTTTTTCAAACTCCACATATTTTTTTAACATTAGTCTTCCAATGTGTAAATGGATAGCCGGTCTCATATGATCAGGTATCAGAGAATAAACAGCCTGCTGTATACGGTCATGAAGAAATCGAAATTTAATATTATTCTGGGATAAATCCGTATTCCCATTTTTAACAACAGCTATTAATCCTTCCTTAACAGCCAACTGCAAATCATCCACCATAGAGTCCCAAGGTTTCTCGTTAATTAAAGCCAGAGATTTCAGATCAAATTGGTTACCTATGCAAGCAGCATTTTTTAGTTCCTGTATGGCTGAAGGATTTAATGTATTAATTTTCTTCATTAATAGTTCTACTACATTTTCAGTTATATCCAGTTTTTTTATCTGTGATGTATCCCAACACCACCCCATTGAATTATAATCAAACCAAATATACTCTTTATCATATAAAGACTGTAAAAATTGTTTCACAAAAAACGGATTTCCTTGAGTTTTGCTATAGATAAAATCCGATATTTCTTTAAATGCAAACAAATCTTTTCTTACACTTACGAAAGTATCTTCAAGTATTGATTGAACATCTTTCTTTTCAAGTGTATTTAATTTTATAATATTGATTATAATTTTGCTTTTAATAAGTTCATTCTTCATCATCATAAGGGGCTGAATCAAATTAATTTTATTATCCCTATAAGCTCCGATAATGAATAAATACTTTATTGATTTATTTGTCATTAGCATTTTTATAAAACTTAAGCTTGCAGAATCTGCCCATTGTAAATCATCAATAAACATAACAAGGGGATGCTCTTTTTGGGCAATTGCCCTCATAAAATTTTCAAAAACAAGATTAAATCTATTTTGTGTTTCGGTTGGTCCCAATTTAGGAACAGGATTTTGTTCTCCTATAATCAGCTTTAAAGACGGAAGAACATCTATAATTACCTGTCCGTTATTTTCTACTGCCTGTAATATTTTTTCACTCCATGTTGCTAGTTGTTCCGAAGATTCTAAAAGCAATTGATTTATAAAATTTTCAAGTGCCAGAATAAGTGCGCTATAAGGTATCTCTCTCTGAAATTGTTCGAATTTACCTGATATAAAATAGGCTGACCTTTCCACAAGTTGATTCTGTACTTCATTTACTAAAGCCGACTTTCCTACTCCTGAATAACCTTCAACTAATACTAATTCTTTGGCACCATTATTAACTTTTTCAAAAGAAGTAAGTAATTTTTCAAGTTCTTCTTCTCTACCATATAACTTTGATGGTATTTGAAATCTATCCGGAATATCTTTCTCTCCAATTTTGAAATCTTTTATCTTCCCCTTAGATTTAAAACTTTTTTCACATATTTTTAAATCACTTTTCAAACCAGTTAAACTTTGATATCTATCTTCAGGCATTTTAGCCATTAACTTCATTATAATATTTGATATTACCTGAGGTATTTTATCATTCACTTCAATTGGAGCCAAAGGTTCTTTTGCAATATGTGCATAAATCAGTTCTAATCTATCAGCATTATTAAAGGGTAATTTCCCTGTTAACAATTGATAAAAACACACTCCTAAAGAATAATACTCAGATCTATAATCTACAGGCCTATCTATTCTTCCCGTCTGCTCTGGCGATATATATTCTAAAGTCCCTTCTAATTGATCAACATTTTTCTTTTGTTCTTTTTCCCTTTTCATCAACATGGAATTGCCAAAGTC
>NZ_NIBG01000047.1 GCF_002270055.1 Anaeromicrobium sediminis
GTTCGAATCCCTATGGACGCACCATAAAAAAGAGATACGATTTTTCGTATCTCTTTTTTTATTATTTATTATATTTTTTCATCATTTCTTTTTCGCCCATTTTAACCAATTCTCTAGTTATATAGCCTGTATGTGATGATTTTAAATTATTAGTAATGTTATCAGCAGTTAGACCAAATTCACTAGCAATTTCCGCTTTAAATTCATCTAAGGCTCTTCTAGCGCCAGGAACTACAGTGTTTCTTTTTGACATATAAATCACCTCTTATATATAGTTTGAGCAAATGGATAAATAATATAACTTAAGTTATGAAAATTTTCTACATGATTAATTTACCAGCTATTTTTAAATATAAAAAAATACTCTATTAGTTAGTAACACATGTCTTACATTTTGCATACTTTATATTAGGAATAAGAGAAAGGACAAATTTAGAAAAAACAAAACTTTTTTCATCGTCATGTAACTCATATGGATTAGCTTGCATATCTTATATAAGGATGAGATTCAGAAATCATAAAATCTACATAATTTGTAAAGGAGGTGCAATTTATGGCTGATAAACAATGTGGTGGCATCGGTGGTATCTTTGGTGGATGTGATAGTAGTTTACTATTTTTCTTCTTGTTATTAGTAATTATATTCTGTAATTGCTACGGCGGCTATGGATGTGGTGGATACTAAGAAGATTAAAGAATTGGGATTTTTCCCAATTCTCTATACATAATAAAATTTTTACACTAAAACTGAATGACTGAAAATCAGCCATTTATAACACCTCTTTAAAAGACCAAGATTTATCTTGGTCTTTTATTATTTTGGACATATTTTCCATGATATTTTCAATATAGTTTAAAGGAACTATTTGAAAAATCCACATAACATATATTTTCATTAACAAGATGGTATAGGTGTGGTACAATAGTGTTTATGTGATGATTTTGGACAAGGAGAAGGGAGCATGAAAAAAGTGATAGTAATAGACGCTATAGTGGGTGCGGGAAAAACTACTTTAGGGCAGACGTTAGAAAGACATTTAGGAATACAACTATATAGGGAGTTAAATAACCCAGATACAGAGGAATTATTGAATAAGTTTTATGCAGACAAAAAAAGATGGGCCTTTACTTTACAGATACATTTTTTAAATCAAAGATTTGCTCAGATCAAGGAAATTCATAGAAAGAATGGTGGGTTATTAGATAGAAGTATATTTGGAGATCGAATATTTGCAGAAATGCTTATGGAAGATGGATATATGAGTGAGGAAGAGTTTCATACATATACAACTCTCCTAGATAATATGTTAGAACATGCTCAAAATCCTTCCTTGCTAGTATTTATTAAATGTGATGTGGACACGGCAATAGAACGAATTAAACAGAGAAATAGAGGTTTAGAAGGTAAAGTTGAAAGAAAATATTGGGAAAGACTTCATGAGAAGTATGAAAAATGGTGCGATGGATATAATTACTCACCAAAGATAGTATTAGATGTAAAAAACTTTGATTCATTTAATAAGGATAATGTGGAAGAATTATTAAGAAGAATAGAGATGAAAGAATATGATTAATAAAAGTTGGCTTAAGCCAACTTTTATTTTATACTATTTACAGTTTCCTTTAACTTATTTGCAGATTTGTGAAGTTGTGTAAGTTCTTCTTCTTCTAAAGGAAGATCTAATACTTTATGTACTCCATTTCTACCTATTAAAGTAGGCACACTAAGGGCTATATCATTTATACCATATTGACTATCTAATAAACTAGATACAGTTAGTACAGAATTTTCATCTCTTAATATGGCTTCAACAATTCTCCTTATGGATAAAGCTATACCGTAGGAGGTGGCTCCTTTTTTTTCTAGGACTTCATAGGCTGAATTTTTTACTTCATGGAATATTTTTTCTCTCTCATCTTTAGTACAAGTTAAGTTACACATGGGACAATATTCGTGGATTCTAGTACCTGCAATATTAGTCAAACTCCATGCAGCTACTTCAGAATCACCATGTTCACCTAGTATGTATCCGTGGACATTTCTTGTATCTATATTACAGTGTTTACTTAATAGATATCTAAATCTGGAACTATCTAGTACAGTACCAGAGCCGATTACTTTTTTAGGATTATATCCACATTCTTTGGATACTATATAAGTTAAAATATCCACAGGATTAGTAGCTACTAATATAATAGATGATTTAGTGTATTTTTGAATCTCATCCACTATCTTTTTTATTATGATGCTATTTTTGTTAGCAAGATCTAGCCTTGTTTCATTAGGGCCTATACTTGGACCAGCACTTATTATTATAATATCTGCATTTTCACAATCAGAATAATCTCCTGCTTTTATGTCCATAGACTTAACAAAGGACATACCATGATTTAGATCCATAGCTTCACCCTGGGCTTTTTCTTTGTTAATATCTATTAATACCATTTCTGATATTAATGAAGAATGCATAAGAGTAAAGGCTGTGGCAGAACCTACAAATCCTAGACCTATTATTACTATTTTATTAGTTTTTATCATAAAATCATCCTTTCTTCTCTCATATAAGATAATATTCTCTATATTTTTCATTTTAAACATGTGTAATAAAAAAATATTTAATAATAGGAAAAGAAAAAGCGTATAAAAAAAAATTATATTAAAAAATAATACTATAGAGAAATTTTATTTGTTAATTAACCATATTTAAAATAAAATAGTCTAAGATGGGGAATAGATGTTTTTTTAAGAATACAGGGGGTATATTGAATAAAGAAGGTGATAATATGTTAGATACATATGGAAGGAAATATGTAAACCCCATTATAAATACTTTTGCAAAAATCCTATTAAAATGTAGATGTACACCAAATTGTGTTACTACGATAAGCTTGATTTTAGGCATTGTATCAGCCCTATTAATATATTGGGATATTACCATACCTGGTGTTATTATTTTATGGATATCTGGTTTTTTAGACAGTGTAGATGGGGCCATGGCAAGAATAATAAAAAAGAGTACTTCATGGGGAACCCTTATGGATATTACCTTTGATAGGGTGGTAGAAATGGCTGTTATAATTACCCTTGCTATTAAATATCCTAATTCCCAATTGTTATTTTGTTTTCTGCTATGCTCAATAATTTTATCTATGACAATATTTTTAACAGTTGGGGCTCTATCCCATAACAATGGAATTAAGTCATTTAGATATCAAGCTGGACTTACAGAGAGAACAGAAGGATTTCTTTTTTTAAGTGGTATGGTCTTATTTTCTGGAGTTAGGGATGGAATAAGTATCTTGTTTACTATAGCCATAATAATTACAGCATTACAAAGGATGTTAGAAGCAAAAAGAATATTAGATAAATAGGAGGAAAAGATGAAGAAAAAGTTGCGTGTAATATTGACTATATTAATTAGTATAAGCATTTTATTTTCAGCCTGTGGGAGTAAGGAATTAGAGAATGGAGACAACTTTAGAAAAAGCACTTGGGAAGAAATTGAAAAAAGTGGACAAGGAACTGAAGTATATTTTTATGGTTGGGGAGGAGACCCTAAAATTAATAGTTGGATAGATGATGTACTTGCAAAGGAAGTTAAGGATAAATACAATATAACTTTAAAGAGAGTTCCTATGAATATTGATGAAGTATTAGTGAAATTATTAGATGAGAAGAATTTAGAGGCAGAGGGAACTATTGATATAGTTTGGATAAATGGGGAAAACTTTTTTACTGCAAAGGAAAATGAATTATTAGAAGGTCCATTTTTAGAAAAACTTCCAAACGGGAAAAAATATTTAGATTTAAATGATGTGGAGTTAAATTACGATTTTGGCTTTTCAATAGATGGATATGAAGCTCCTTATGGAAAAGCTCAATTTGTATTCATATATGATGGAGAAGTTGTTGAGAAATTCCCTAAGGATCATGAGGAATTTTTACAATTTGCTAAGGTCAACAAGGGGAAAGTTACATACCCAGCTCCACCTGATTTTGTAGGAAGTGCATTTGTTAGAAATATAATTTATGATATGGTAGGATACGAACAATTTATTAATATGGAACCTGATTATGAAGTTGTTAAGAAGGAAATAATGCCTGCTATAGATTATTTTAAAGAATTGAAACCTTACTTATGGAGAGAAGGGAAGGCCTATCCTTCTACTATGGCTCAATTAGAGAATATGTTTGCAGATGGAGAGGTTATAATAACTATGGATTATAATCCTAATAAGGCAAGCAGAAAAATTAGTGATGGACAATTTAAGAGTACTACAAAGACTGCTATTTTTCAAAAGGGTAGTGTGGGGAATACTCATTTTGTAGCAATTCCTAAAAATGCTACAAATAAGGAAGCTGCCGTACTAGTTATAAATGAAATCATATCCCCTAAAATGCAAGCTTCTAAATATGATCCAAAGGTATGGGGAGATTTACCCGTATTAGATAATAGTAAATTATCTAGTGAGGAAAAAAAGCTATTTGATAATGTTGTCTTAGGAAAAGCTACTATAGATCAAAGCATATTATTAGATAACAGATTGCCAGAAATGCCAGCTAAGTTAATTCCTATAATAGAAAAAATATGGGAAGAAGAAATATTAAAATAGATTACATGAATGAGAAAGAGACATTATACTATAATGTCTCTTTGTTGTTTATTTGAAAAGTAAGAGTATATATAATTTTAAAAAAGGTATTGACTTACAGATAAAAAAATGATAATATATAACATGTCGCCAAAAGTGACAAGTCTTTTGAAGGTTTTTCTTGAAGGAACAATAAACATTAACTTCGAGAAGGAAAGTGGTTGACAAAGGATTGGATACATGTTAAGGTATATCTTGTCTTTACGAAAGTCAAGGAAATGAAGAAAAAACTTCTTGACAAGTTTTGAAAAATATATTACAATATAACTTGTCACTAAGAAATGTTCCAAGGTAGCTCAATGGTGGAGCAACCGGCTGTTAACCGGTAGGTTGAGGGTTCGAGCCCCTCCCTTGGAGCCATTAAATATCCGNGCAGACGCACAGGACTTAAAATCCTGCGGTCCTTACAGACCGTACCGGTTCGATTCCGGTCCCCGGCACCAAAATTAAATTAAGTGATTGAAACATCGCGGAGTGGAGCAGCTGG
>NZ_NIBG01000048.1 GCF_002270055.1 Anaeromicrobium sediminis
CTTCAATGGTTGACTGATATCCAACGGCTTCTGTAAAGGTTGCAAAATAAAATTGATCAGGATTATCTTTTGTATATACTTTGAAAGTTAATGGTGATTTAATAATTTGTTCTGTTTTAACAATATTAGAATCTGTTTTGTAAATTATTGATGAATAGTCATCCGTTTCATGACTAAAAAATACGGAATAAGCACCAAATAATAATAATGAAATAGCTAAAAATGCTAAATACATTTCGCGAATAGTCCATCTTCTCATAATTACCTCCAATGAATACTATAAAATATCTTCGTTAATACTATAAAAAATATGTTTGTTAATTGACTAAGCATTTTTTCTAAGATTAATTACAAATGCTTCTTTAGATTCCATGCTTGGGTCGCTCTGTTGGCCTAGTCATATAATAGCAAGTCTAATATCCTTTAAAATCTATGTTCTTTGCAATATTCCTCCTTTACTCATTGTTAAACAAATAACATTTAGTACCAATCTTATGTTCATTATAATCTCATGAAAGGACTATTGTCATTAATGTGTGACTGTTGTCATACTTTGTGACTATTGTCACACTTTTGACTATTGTCACATTTTTAAGTGGTATAATATAATGTTCATATAACCAGATATACACATGAATATGTAGATGTAAAATTTTACAGAACTTCTTTGCAAGGAGGATAAAATGGAAGAAACAAATTATTATATAAAAGTAGGTCAAATTATTAAAGATTTAAGATTAAAGAAAAATATGTCAAGAAAACAACTTGCAGATGGTATATGTTCAGTTTCCTATATTTCTCGTATTGAAAACGGAAGACGTTGTCCTACTTCGGTTATATTAAGACAATTAACAACTAAATTAGGTATTTCTAATGAAGATTTGTTTAGGCTAATTGAGTCTCCCTCAGCCATGCATGTGCAGGAGCTAATAAACCAATTATTTCTGTATATTGAAAGACATGATTTTAAGAATATTTATAGTTTAATTGATAAAGAAGAAAAAAAGCTTCATGTAAAATCAATTCATGATATACAGCTCATAAAATTTTTAAAATGTATTAGTAAGACAATTTTATATGAAGATTATAAATCTGGAATTGATCAAATTAAAAACATATTAAAGCTTACTTATATTGAAGGTAGTAATCCTTGTGGTACAGAATTTTCAATAATGTTTATGTATGGGTATTTTCTTTTGCTAGATAATCAAAAAGAGGAAGCATATAATTACTTGAAAAATCTAAAAAAATATTGTAATACTATTGATTTTTTTTATACTCGCCAGATTATTCCAAGGTTTTATGTATTTTTAGTTTTAGCTTGTCTTGATACATCAAATTTAGACGAATGCTTTGAATATCTTGATTTTTCCATTGATTACAGTAAAAAATATAATAAGCTCTCTGTTTTACCAGAGTTATACTTTTTAAAAAGCGAATTATACTATAGGTTAAAAAAAGAAGAGGAATTTAAAATATTGTATAACAAAGCTTTAACTCTATATGAGTTGACCAAACATTCTGACGATGAATATTTTCATACATTCGTAAAAAACAGATTAATAAAACTAAAAAACGAGCTAAATACTTAGCTCGCTTTCATTTTAATATCTTCTTCTACTATACCAGCTGCCACCTCATCAAAATACTATCTTAACATAGTATTTTCTTTTAAAAGAAAATGTATAACCTTTTGGTACAATAACTGATTAAAAGCATCTTTTTCTTTACTATTTTCGCATTTTTCTTTTTCTTCATCATTTAATGTAATGCTCTCTACTTGTGCTATTTTTTCAATGATTGCTTTTTCTGTTAAATAGGTTTCTGCCTCTATTTCACATTGTTTCAATAATTCTTCTTCTGTTTTTTTTGTATAAGATAAATATATTTCTAAATTTGCATTTTTATTTTCAAGCTGTCTCTTAAAATCTTCAAATATTTCATATTTAAGATTCTCAACTTCTTCATCTTTTAACTCAACTTTTGAACCATCTATAACTTTATTCATTATTTCATTAATAACTTTCGTACTTTCAAGCATGATTTTTTCATAATTCATCTGATCTTTTGCATATTCTTTTAATTCATCTATTGTGTTTATCCCTTCAATTTTAAAACTTCTTACTACATCATGTGTTAATTCAGGGGTAATTCGATTCATCACTGATAATATTTTTACTTCAAAATAAATAGTTTCATTACGAAGATACTTTATTTGATAATCATTTGGCAATACTAATTCAAATTTAACTATATCCCCTTTTCTCATTCCTATTAAATACTTTTCAAATTCATCTAAAAAAAATCCTTGCCCAGTTCTAGAATGGTAATTATTTCTACTAAGTTGAGATATATGTTCATCCTCATGGTATCCATCATAATCTATGATAATATGATCACCATTTTCAATAGAACCTTCTTTCTCAACCTCTATTTTATATTGCTCTCTTATTTTATTAATATAATCATTAATTTCTTCATCTTTTACATTTATATTAGGACGTTTAAAACCAAATCCTTTATATTGACCTAGCTGAGCATTCATATTATCACCTTTTCTAAAGATAAAAAGACATTATTGTCCTTTTACCTCAACTTTACTCTCCATATTTTTCTGTGTAAATCTATATGCAAGTATAGCAAAAATTACTGCTAACCCTCCAAATACTAGTAATCCCATATTAGCAGCTCTAACTTCATTTTCTATATATGAATCATATGTCCATAATATTGTAAATGCAAAAGTACATGCTGATAATACTATAAATGCAAAATTCAGTTTATTAGCTTTATTATCTTGTTTTAATTTCATATGAAAATATGTCATTGAAGAGAACATCAGACCTCCAGCTAAAAACCACACTAATTGATGTAGAGTAAATAACCATTTAAATAAACTAACTATTATGTGCATACCTTATCCCCCTCGCTAAATTTTGTCCCAGAAATCATTAATAGCATCTTTTAAATATTTAGATTCTAATCGTACATCTGCTTCTACTGGACCACCATATCCAAACCATTCATCCATTGAACGTAATAATGGTTTAAATGGTGTTAATGTCATTACTTTTGATAAATCATGATGCCACTCATCAATCTTATTATATGGACAAACTGCAATACATGTCCCACAATCGCCGCCATTATATGCCCAGAATGCAAGGCATCTTTCTCCATTGATAAACCATTTTTCAACACCTGTCATTGTTGATTCATTAACTTTACCTGTACTAAATTCCATACCTTCTTTGATTACTTGTGCCGGTTCATGACAAATAGATTTAGAAGGACAAGCATCCGCACACTTCATACAAACATCACAGAACTCTTTCACTCCAAATGTAATTGGTTTGTCTGGATGAATTTCTAAATCTGTATATACTTTACATAAACGAACACGTGGACCATACTTTTCTGTAACTACCATTCCCATTCGACTTGTTTCACCTAATCCTGCTTCAATTGCAAGTGGAACAGATAGGGCAGTATCATTTCCACATGGAGCTGCTTTATATCCCAAATTACGTAAAAATTTGGCTAATTTATGTGCTGTTTCAGCCATTTTCGAGTACATAACTCCAGCAGATGCACTTTCTACCAATGTTGGTGCTGCTTTGATTCCATTGTAGTCCATTTCAAATGCTAAAACTATAACTGATTTTGGTTCAAATCCAGCTTCACGTTTAAAGTCAGATTTTACTGCTGTAACCCCAAAAGTTTCATATTCACCTTTGTGTAATTTAAAAGGGTCAAATGGTAGGTATTCTACTGTATCATCTGGCATTGTAAATGATCTTACATTTGGCCTTGCCCACTCTGTATAAGTCCATCTTTTTGCTCTTTCATATGGTGCAATTCCAACTAAATCAGCACCAAAATGTTTTGTTGCCTTTTTAATATGTTTTGCTGCTTCTTGTGCATCTTTAAATTTATATTGTTTTTTTCCATGTGCTAACATCTTATCCACCTTTGAGTTATCCCAAGAATATAAACTTGGAACAAAAACAGGCATATCTTTCATTTCTTCACCTGTCTCTGGGTTAACTGGATGTGTTTGAACTAGCGTATTACGAAGGCCAAGTTGGCTACCCGTGGCAAAATGGTCGTTTACACTCCAGGATGCATTCATTAAAGCATAATCTAATTGTCTATAACCTAGCTTACTTTCATCTTCATTTGGCATGATTCCTTCCTGCTTAGCTCCAAAGATTAACCCAGCTTCAATAAGTGTATGATGGTCATATGTTTTTAGGATATGCTCATCATCAAAAGGTCTCTCATCCCAAAATCCTCGCATAAAAGCGTGATTTTTCTGATTAAACCCTTTGAAATCTTTCGTTACTTCTAATGGAAATTGATCATGTTCCTCTCCAAGCTCTAATGCAAAGGCTTTCTTTGGTTTCGTTGCAAGAGCAGCTCCTGTTACTGCAGTGGTAACTCCTGCAACCTTTAAAAATTCTCGGCGATTCATCTACCTATGCCCCCTCTAGTTTTTCTATTATTTTTCCTCTAATTTTATTTACTTTCTACTACTTCAATAACTTCTTTTACTTCATCTTGAGCACTTTTTGCTGATTTTTTAAATTCATTTACTGTCTCTCCGAAGGCTTTTCCAATCTCAGGTAATTTTTTCGGACCAAAGATTAGAAATCCAACCACTAAAATAACAAGTAATTCTGTACCACCCAATCTTCCAAACATATTTCCACCTCCTCTAATAGGATATAAATCCTGTATTTTGTAAGATTAATACCATCTGAAATGTCATGATTAATAAAATTAAGCCACTTAAAACCATATCTTTAACTTTTATGCCTTCACTTTTTGTTTTTTCCATAATTTAACTCCTCTGTTTCTTAATTTGGTTATTAAATTAAATGTTAATCCTATTGGACAAAAATAAGTGCAGTAGAATCTATATTGGAATAAACTTATAAAAATAAGAATTGGTAAGCTCATCCACATAATTGGTAAGGCTGTTAAGTTAAATATTGCTCCAAATGGATCATATGCTAGTGATTGAGTTTCAT
>NZ_NIBG01000049.1 GCF_002270055.1 Anaeromicrobium sediminis
GCTAAGCTTACATCCTCATCTAAAGATGAAGAAAAGGCTGAAACCACAAAAGTATTTACAATGTTATCCTATGGTAAAAATTTTGAGGATGCCAGGAAGAAATATGATGCTGCAAGTCCTTTCCCTGTATTTTTAGGGGCTACAAGGGTTGTTGTTTTGGGGGAAAACTATGCAAAAAAAGGCATAGAACCCTATTTGAATAGGATTGACCACTTATATGATTATAGAAAAACGGTTCTCACCGTAATAAGTCGTAAACCACCAAAAGAATTATTTAATATTAAGGTAAAAAAGGATATATCTGTAGGCTTTTTAATAGAAGACATTATGGAGCATGTGGCGGGTAAAGGGGAAGGGTTATATCCAGTGACTGGAGAACTCCTTTCTGATATTGAATTAGGTAAAATAGGCTATTTACTCCCATATATTGGGGTGGAAAAAGGTTCTATAAAATATTTAGGCCTTGCAGTTATGAAAAATTCAAAATTAGTAGATATTATTGATATAAAAAATACATTTGGAATTATGTATGTATTGGCAGACGAACCTAGGATTGTTCAAGTTGCAGAGAGTAGTGAGGATGGGAAAAATAAGCTCTCTTTTAGAACCTTTGTTAAAAAAAGAAAGATTAAAGTAGACTATGTAGATGGCAAAGTTACCATTAATATTGATTTAGATTTAAAAGCACAATTAAGATATCAATATTATATGGAGCCAATAAGTGATGCATATATTAGGAAGCTGGAAGGTATCATATCAGAAAAAGCCAAAAATGATGTTGAGTCTATTATAAAGAGGGCACAAAATGAATTTAAGTGTGATATTTTTGGATTTGCAAGATACTTCAGAGCTAAACAACCTGAAATTTATGAAAAAATAAATTGGGAATATGCATTTACGAAGGCAGATGTTAATGTGAATGTTAAGACTAAAATAATAAATATGAGTTTAAGAGACCCCAATGCTAAAAAGAAATATTAAAGAATCTATAAAGGTGAAAAAAATGATAAGAAAATTAGGTAAATTATTGATTATAGGCATGTGTGTGTTATTAACAAGTTGTTGGGATTCTAGAGATATTAATAAAAAGGCCATTACCCTTAGTGTTGGTGTAGATTATGTGAAAGATAATATTCAATTTTCCGGTGAAATTGCTAACATTACATCATCAAAAGATAGCGAAAAGGCTGAGGGATCAAATGTTTACAAAATGGCAGGTTCTGGTGAGAATTTTGAAGAGGCTAGAAAAAGCAATGATTCACTAAAGTCTTTCCCAGGATTTTTAGGGGCTGTGAGGGTTGTTGTTTTTGCGAAAAACTATGCAAAAGAGGGAATAGAACCTTATTTGAATAGGATTAATCACTTATATGATTATAGAAAAACTGTTCTTACTGTAGTAAGTCGTGAACCAACAAGAGAACTGTTTAATATTAAGGTGGAAAAGGATATATCTGTAGGACTTTTAATAGAAAATATTATAGAGCATGTGGTGGGTAAAGGTGAAGGTCTGTATCCAGTAGCTGGAGAACTACTTTCAGATATTGAATTAGGTACAGTAGGATATTTGCTACCCTATATTGGTATAGAAGAAGACTCTATAAAATATTTAGGTCTTGTAGTTATGAAAAATTCAAAATTGATAAGTATTATTGATATAAAAAATACAGGTGGAATCATGTATATATTAGCAGAAGAGCCTAAGATTGTTCAAGTTATAAATAGGAGCCAAAATGGGAAAAATAATATTTCTTTTAGAACATTTGTTAAGAAAAGAAATATTGAAGCAGACTATGTAGATGGAAAAGTTACCATTAATATTGATTTAGACTTAAAGGCACAATTACGATATCAGTATTTTATGGAACCAATAAGTGATAAATATATTAAGAAACTAGAAGATATCATATCTGAAAAAGCTAAAAATGATATTGAGTCTATTATAAAGAAGGCACAAAGTGAATTTCAGTGTGATATTTTTGGATTTGCAAGACACTTTAGAGCTAAACGGCCTAAAATTTATAAGAAAATAAATTGGCAAGAGGCCTTCACAAAGGCAAATGTTAATGTGAATGTTAAGACGAAAATTATAAACAAGAGCTTAACAGATCCAAATCCAAAAAGAAATGTTAAATGGAATAATTAGAATTGCATAGGTATTAATGGGAATTATAAAGTTAAATGGAGGAGGTGAGTGGATGAATGAATCTCTTACAAATCGACAAATTGCTTTTATTATTTTTGGAATAGTAGTAGGATATGGTGTTTTAGGTCTTCCTAAAAATGTTACAGAAAATGCAGGCACAGGAGGATGGTTTAGCTTACTAATGGCTACGGGAATAACCATTATTTTTACATATATGATAACATACCTGGGATATGTCCATGAACACAAAACCATATATGAGTATAGTAATATGCTAGTTGGAAAATATATTACATTCATATTTATGCTTATATATATTATATATTATTTTATGCTTTTTACTATGATTATAAGAATGGCTTCTGAAGCCATTAAACTTACTGTATTAATAAAGACTCCCGTATGGGCATTATGTTCATTATTCCTTTCAGTTGTATATTATGCTGTAATAAAAAGGCTAGAAGTAATTGGAAGAATTTGTGAAATATATGGTTTAATTATTATCATAGGGTATATAGTCATACA
Source organism: Anaeromicrobium sediminis (assembly GCF_002270055.1). Taxonomy (NCBI): domain Bacteria; kingdom Bacillati; phylum Bacillota; class Clostridia; order Peptostreptococcales; family Thermotaleaceae; genus Anaeromicrobium; species Anaeromicrobium sediminis. The sequence goes on from NZ_NIBG01000049.1 coordinate 2,669, forward strand.
TTTAGCCGTGTCAACCCAAGGAAAATTAATTAATTTAAAACCATTTTTTGTTGTAGAAGATATACAATCATATCTAAAAGCCACTTTAGTTACTATATTTCCGTTTTTAGGCATAGAAATACTTACGATTATATCATTTGACAAAAAGAAGAATAACAAACGAATATTTAAATATACAGCCCTTATGGTAGGATTCATAGGAATTCTTTATATACTCATTGTAGAATCCTGTATTTCTGTCATGGGCGTAGATGGTATTGTTCATTACAAAGACGCTCTGTTTGCCACCATAAGAAGGGTTGATATTAAAAGTCTTGAGTTTTTAGAAAGGATAGACGGTATTTTCTTAATTATATGGATTATGGGCATGTTTTGTACGGCTTCCATAGAGGCCTACGGGTCAATTTTCCTCATGAGTAAATGGTTCAAAAACATTCATTTTAATCTTCTTGCATTCATTGTGATCCTTTTATCTTTTATTGTTTGTCATATACCTAAGACCGTTAATGACGTGGAAAAAATAATGGATTATCTTAGCTATGGTACGTTAGTAGCAGCAGGATTCATACCAGCCACATTATTTTTAATTACGAAGGTGAAAAAATATGATAAGAAAACTAAGTAAATTATTCATCATAGGCATGTGTGTGTTGTTATTAACAAGTTGTTGGGATTCTAAAGACGTGAATAAAAGGGGGATTGCCATTAGCATTGGTGTAGATTATGTGAATGGTAATATTGAATTTACTGGTGAAACTGCTAAGCTTACATCCTCATCAGGTAAAGGTGGAGAAAAGACTCAGACATCAGATGTATATAACATGTTATCTTATGGTAAAAATTTTGAGAAGTCTAGGGTTAACTATGATGCTGTAAGTCCTTTTCCTCTATTTTTAGGGGCTGTTAGGGTTGTTGTTTTTGGTGAAAACTTTGCAAAAAAAGGCATAGAATCTTATTTGAATAGAATTGACCACTTATATGATTATAGAAAAACCCTTTTAGCTGTAGTAAGTCGTGAACCACCAAAAAAACTATTTAAGGTGAAGGTGGAAAAGGATATATCTGTAGGATTTTTAATAGAAGACATTATAGAGCATGTGGCCGGGAAAGGCGAAGGTTTATATCCGGTAACTGGAGAACTTCTTTCTGATATTGAATTAGGTAAAATAGGATATGTGCTCCCCTATGTGGGAATAGAGGAAGATACTATAAAATATTTAGGTCTTGCAGTTATGAAAAATTCAAAATTAGTAGGTATTATTGATATAAAAAATACAGATGGAATCATGTATATATTAGCAGAAAAACCTAAAATCGTTCAAGTTGTAGATCGCAGTAATAATAAGGAAAATAAAATTTCTTTTAGAACATTTGTTAAGAAAAGAAAGATTAAAGTAGACTATGTGGATGAAGAAGTTACTATTAATATTGATTTAAATTTAACGGCACAATTAAGATATCAATATTATATGGAGCCAATAAGTGATGAATATATTAAGAAGCTAGAATCTATCATATCAGAAAAGGCTAAAAATGATATTGAGTCCATTATAAAGAGAGCACAAAATGAATTTCAATGCGATATTTTTGGATTTGCAAGATATTTTAGAGCTAATGAACCTGAAATTTATGAGAAAATAAATTGGGAAGATGCCTTTACAGAGGCAAATGTAAATGTGAATGTTAAGGCGAAAATTCTAAACATGAGCTTAACAGACCCAAATGCGAAAAGGAAATATTAAAGAATAATAGGTACTACTAATTACGAAGGTGAAGAAATATGATAAGAAAATCAAGTGAATTATTTATCATAGGCATGTGTCTATTCTTATTAACAAGTTGTTGGGATTCTGAAGACGTTAATAAAAGGAGTATTGATGTTACTACTGGTATGGATTATGTGAATAATAATGTTGAGCTTTCTGGAGAAGTTGCTAAGCTTACATCCTCAT
>NZ_NIBG01000050.1 GCF_002270055.1 Anaeromicrobium sediminis
ATGGAGCAACAAGAACAGTAACAATCAAGTAGTTTGATAAAAGGAGATTGGGGAGTTATTCCCAATCTCTATTTTTAGGTTAAGGGTTGAGGGTTTAGGGTTGAAATTCTAAATTCTGAACCAATAATCCAAGCTTTTTTTCAAGATAAAATACTATAAAAAATAAATTGAGAAAAGAAGGAATGCTGAAAGGAGGATGTTTATCTATGAAAAAAACAATAGCTTTAGTACTAGCTATGTCTATGGCATTATGCACAATTCCTATGGCATCCTTTGCTGCATCTCATAATTCTTTAACAAAGATAGTAACCATTAAAGATCATATAGAATTAGAAAGTAACTCACCCCTATTAAAGATTGAAAATGATGGTGGAGATTTTGGAGCAAGGGAAGTAATTCAGTTAGAATTAGAAAATGCTAAGTGGCTAGATGAAACCAAGTTAGCTTCCACAGTGGAAGGTGAAGGAACTGTAACCCTAACCAGAAAATCTGATTCTAAGGTGGAAATAGTAGCTGACAATATTGCAGAAGGTTCAGTAATAAAAATTCCGTTAAAAGTAGAAGTACAGCACGAAGGTGAAGCTGTAGTATCTGTCACATCTAAGAGTGGAGCAGTAACAGAAGGTGAATATACATTTGCCCATGTAGTAGAAGGTGGAACAACTATAACCTTAGATGATACTGTAAAATTTGCAGGTTCAGCACATATTGAAACACTAACAATAGAAGAATCAGCAATAGGATCAATAGACGTAGATGAATTAGATCATATAAAATTAGAGTTAACAGATGACTTTAAATTAGATGAAAGTTCAATAGTAATAGGAGGATCATTAATAGGAGACCCATCTAAGGTGCAGGTCCAAAAATTAGATAATAATACAATTAAGTTAAACTTCCAAGATGGAGCATTAGTAACTGATTTAACTGAAAGAGGAGAAATAGAAGTATCAGGATTAAGAGTTAAGACTACAAGTGACTCTGAAGAAGGAACTGTTTATATGACAGTTAAATCAAATGATCCATCAATTAAAACTACCAATTTAGAAGTTGGAGAATACAAAGAGTATGAAGTAATAGTAGAAGCAGATGATGAACCAACAGAAATTTTCTCAGGCACATATGTGGATGGAGTAGGAACAGTAGACGAAGCACATGAATTAGTAAAATTGACTATGGAAGAGGAAGTATTAGGTTCCTGGACTGATGGAAGAATAGTAAATGTTCAATTACCTAAGGAAGTGAAAATCTTAAACGTTATAAAATCAGGAGACCCTATCGCTGATGAAGAAATAGATGAAAATGAATTTGAATTTATAATGACAAATTCTTCTAAGAAGAAGTTGGAATTAACATTTTATGTGTCAGTAGAAGCAGGATTCCAAGGAGATATTAAAGCTTTAGTCACATCTAGAGGATTAGAAAAGGATTATGAAGTAGTATTAGGAAAAGCAATAGCACCCGTAACAATCCAGACAGAAGTAGTTAATATTAAAGCTGGATTAAGAGACCAAGAAATAGGAAAGATTACAATTACAGAAAACAAAGCAAAAGGAATTCAAGAAGGTCATATTGTAATTGAGTTAGAAGAGCATATGGAATGGGACCATGAGCCAACAGTAAAAGTAGTACAAGGTGATTTAGAAATAGATAAATATGGTATTGAAGTAGAGGACAATCTATTAACAATCACAGTAGATTCTCAAAGTGAGGAACCATCAGTAATTGAAATTACAGGAATAAATGTGAATGTAGATAACTCAATAGCAATAGGAAAAGTAATGGCAGAAATCAAAGGTGATGGATTAATCCAGAATGGATATGACAAATCATTACCACAAAGTAAATCATATCAATTAAGGTATATGGGAAGATTCTCAAAGGATTACTATGTAGAATTGGAAGTGGCTAACGTATATGATGATACCACATTAGTGAATCAAGCACAGTTTGTAATAGGACAGAAGGAATACAAAGTTGGAGAAGAAACAAAAATAGCAGATGTGGCACCATACATTAAAGATGGAAGAACCATGTTACCAGTAAGATATGTGGCAGACTCCATAGGAGTGGAAGATAATAACATCATGTGGGATGGTAAAACAAGAACAGTTACAATTTTTAAAGATCATAGAATAGTACAAATAAAAATAGGAAGCAATAAATTAATGGTAAATGGAATGACAATAATGATGGACACAGTGGCAGAAATTAAAGATGGAAGAACCATGTTACCTGTATCATTCATAGCAAGAGCACTAGGTGCAGAAGTGGAATGGCATGGAGCAACAAGAACAGTGACAATTAGGTAATTAGATAAAAATAGAGATTGGGGAGTTAACCTCAATCTCTATTTTTAAATTTCAAAACTAAAAGACTAATAATCCCTATAAATACTCCTAACCATAAAGTAGAAAACCTACTGATTATGGTAGTTGCCACTGCCAAATCTTTATTTATACCAATTAATACTAAAAAACCAATTAAAGAACCTTCTACAGCAATTAAACCTCCAGGGATCATAGATAAAGCTCCCAGTATGAATGAAAAGGATACTATAAATACAGATGCGAAAATAGAAATAGTACTTTCTAAGGATTTAATTGTAAAATATATTACCACACCCTCAAAGAACCAGGAGACTATACCGATTAAGATAGAATTAAATAATATTCTTCCTTTCAGTATAATGCTTATATTTTCATAAAAATTAATAAAACTATCCTCATACTTTTTGAAAAAGTTTATATTATGTATTTTACTTAACACATAATAGACCATCTTTTTATTAGAAATAAAATATAAAAATAATATTACTAATAAAAGAATAATAGATAACAATAACAATCCATCTTTAAAATAAAAACACCCCAATAGAGATAAAATAAGAACACTTATGCCATCTGTAAATCTTTCTCCAATTATTAAGGGAGATGATTTGGAATAGGAAATATGGTACTTTTCCTTTAAAAGATAACTCTTTAAAAACTCACCAACCTTACCAGGAGTAATAGTCATGGCTAATCCACTTAAAAATATAAGTATATTATCTCTTCTTTCAATATGAATATCTGTAGATTTTAAATAATAAGACCACTTAATATACCTAAAGAAATAGTTAAGTGGAGCTAAAGATAGTATGATGGGAAGATAAAAATAATTGAAACCTTTAAAAACCAACACCAACTTTTGATAATCAGAATAAACTCCCAAAACAAACAAAAGAATAATTCCCATTATAAAAGATATTATGAACCCTTTTTTTATTTTATTAAAATCCATTTATGAACCCACCTTACTTATCTATATAATACAGCTATACAGCTTATTATCCAAAGAATTATATTTACAATAAGAGGCTTGTCCTTAAGCAATACGGTCTCAGGAGTTTCTCCTAAATTTTTCTTATGTACTATATATTCATATCTGAATATACCATAGACTACAAAGGGAATAGTTAACATCATATATACATGATCATAAGCTGTAAAGGAATATAATGAATAGGCCATAACAGTAGATGCTGTTACTATACTTATCATTTCACTAAGTAGCTCCTTAGAGTATTCCTCCAATATTTTTCTAGAGTTCTTTTTGATCTCAAGTTCTGCTTTTCTCTTATTTAAAGCTAAAAATAAAGCTAATAAAAAAGTACATAATAAAAGCCATGGAGATATTAAAGCATCTATTACTACCACACCAGCTATGGCACGTAGAACAAAACCTAGGGCTATAGCCATAACATCAATAATAACCAAATGCTTTAAAATAAAAGAATAGAAAGTTATGAGTAAAAAATATAATACTCCCACATAAAAGAATTGTACATTCAATCTATAGGATATATATAGGGTTGTAAACAATAATCCACATAAAAATATTAAGGCGCCTTTTACAGATACCATTCCAGAAGCTATTGGCCTAAATTTCTTCTTAGGATGGTTCCTATCCTTTTCCACATCCAATATATCATTTATTATGTATACACTCCCTGATAGACCACAGAATAATAAAAATGCCATAGTGGCTAATTTTAATTTATGAATATCAGCTAAATTATGAGAAAACAAAAGGCCAGCAAACAAAATGAAATTCTTAGTCCATTGTTTGGGACGCATGGTTTTAATAAGTCCACTTACCGTATTCAATCTACATCAACTCCTTATAAATAGTATAGCCAGAAATATAGAACATCTTCTATTATACACCATATATAGGCATCTAATTTAGAACTTTATTTAATAAATACTTACTTTAGAAATAATTAGTACCATATTAATATGGTTTAGAGATTAGGGGCAAGGGTTTAGGGAAAAATCTCTTAACGCTAAACCCTTAACTCTAAACCAAATCTTTTATCTACCTATGCAGAGAGGAGATTTCAATCTCAGGTTTATAAAGTTTGCATATGGTTTATTCACATTAACCATCAATGTATTAACTTTTTTCGCGTAACACTCTCGTAAAATTACATTCTCCTAATGTATACACCCCTTCATATTGCTACATGGCCTTTTTTGCCATTATTACAG
>NZ_NIBG01000051.1 GCF_002270055.1 Anaeromicrobium sediminis
AGTGCCAATTCATTTAATCCAAATGCCAATTCATAAAAGGGATTAACCGCATGATTATCAAAATATTTATCCCCAACTGATGTTGTTCCATCATTTACAGCTTTTGTAATGGCAGCGGATGAAATGGTTGCACCACCAATGGCATCAACTTTATTTTTTGTATTTATTCCTTCGCTACTCCCTGCATACCCTTTAGCATTATCTATGTAAATAGGTTCAAAAATGGATAATCCCATGAACTTATGAACAAATTTACCTGATTTAACTTTATCAAAGAAAGCTGGTGTTTCTCCTTCTTTTATAACTTCTACTTGTTCTATATTTCCTTCTTTATCTATCATAGTCATAACTTCTATGGTAGACTGATATCCAACTGCTTCTGTAAAAGTTACAAAATAGAATTGATCCGGATCATCTTTTGTATATGCTTTAAAAGTCAATGGTGATTTCTTTATCTCTTCTGTTTTAATAATATTAGAATTTGTTTTATAGATTATTGATTCATAGTCCTCAGCTTCATGACTAAAGAATATTGAATAAACCCCAAATAATAGTAGTGAAATAGCTAAAAATGCTAAATAAATTTCACGAATAGTCAATTTTTTTTTCATAATTACCTCCATAAATACTGTAAAATACTCTTATTCAAATATTATCTAGATATTACCCCCTCTCTTTTTGTTAAAAAATTAACTTTTTGGGCAGCAAAAATCCTATTCCAATTTTCTCTAATATAATCTTTGTTGTAGTACATTTTTTGTAATAGGACTTTATACGTTATAATTTCTACATACAAGGTTTCTTAACTAGTGTCAAAAAAGTGTTAAATTTACACTTTTGCATTTTTTTATAATATAATCTTTGTTGTAATATGATTTTATACGTTATAATTTTTACATACAAGGTTTCTTGACTAGTGTCAAAAAAGTATCAAATTTACACTTTTGAATTTTTACTACATACATTTTTTGTAGTATTTTGTAATATAATTTTATATGTTATAATTTCTACATACAAGGTTTCTTGACTAGTGTCAAAACAGCATTAAATTTACACTTTTGCAATTAACTCTATCCCCTAAGGAGGTTAAAATGCAAGAATCAAATTATTATTTAAAAATAGGTGAACATATTAAAGAATTACGCCAAAAACAAAATATGACAAAAACACAACTTGCAGACGGTATTTGCTCTATTTCATATATTACTCGTATAGAAAAGGGAGAACGTTGTCCTACTTCAGTTATATTACGACAAATAACAAATAAATTAGGTATTACCCCAGAGTATTTGTTTAGAGCAATCGAATCACCTGGATCTTTACAAGTAAAGGAATTAATAGATGAACTGTATATAAATGTTGAAAGACATGATTTTAAAAATATTTATAAATTAATAACTGAAACAGAACTTGATGTTAAATCAATTCATGACATACAGGTAATTAAAATGTTTAAATGTTTTAGTATGACTATGTTAAATGAAAATTATCAATGGGGAATGGATGAAATTAAAAAACTATTGGATCTTACTTATACTGAAGGAAAGAATCCTACTGATACAGAATTCGGACTGATGTTACTTTATGGTTTTTTCCTCTCATTAAATAACGAAAATGAAAAAGCATATACTCATCTACTTAATATGAAAAAATATATAAGTCATATGAACTTTCTTCATTCTCACGCTATCATACCGAGATTTTATATGCATTTAATTTGTGTTTGTCTTGATATATCAAAATTAAAAGAATCATCTAAATATCTTGATTATTCTATTGATTACTGTAAAAAACATAATACGCACGTTATTTTACCAGAATTATATTTTTTAAAAAGCGAATTATACTATCACCTAAAAAAGGATAGGGAATTTAAAATATGGTATAACGAAGCATTAAGGCTATATAAGTTAATTAAACATTCTGACGATGAATACTTCAATACTTTTGTCCAAGATAGATTAAAGAAATTAAAAACTAGCTAAATGTTTAGCTAGTTTTTATTAGTTTCAATTCATAATTGTATTTTGCCTTAAAAGAAAATGAATAACCTTTTCATATAATAACTCATTAAAAAAATCTTTTTCTTCCCTATTTTCGTATTTTTCTTTTTCTTCATGAGTTATAGATAAAAGGGCAATTAATGCCCCTCTATCTCAACTTCACTTTCATTGTTTTTCTGTGTAAATCTATATGCAAGTATAGCAAAAACTACTGCTAACCCTCCAAATACTAATAGTCCCATATTAGCTGCTCTAACTTCATTTTCTATATATGAATCATAAGTCCATAATATTGTAAATGCAAAAGTACATGCTGATAATACTATAAATGTAAAATTCAGTTTGTTAGCTTTATTATCTTCCTTTAATTTCATATGAAAATATGTCATTGAAGAGAACATGATTCCTCCAGCTAAAAACCACACTAATTGATGTAAAGAAAACACCCATTTTATTAAACTAGCTATTAAATGCATAACTTATCCCCCTCACTAAATTTTATCCCAGAAATCATTTATAGCATCTTCTAAATACTTTGATTCTAAACGTGCATCTGGTTCTACTGGACCACCATATCCAAACATTTCATCTAGTGAACGTAATAGTGGTTTAAATGGTGTTAGTGTCATTAGTTTTGATAAATCGTGGTGCCACTCATCAATCTTATTGTATGGACAAACGGAAATACATGTACCACAATCTGCTCCATTATAAGCCCAGAATGACAGACATCTTTCTCCATTAACAAACCATTTTTCAACACCTGTCATTGTTGATTTAGTAACTTTACCTGTATCAAATTCCATACCTTCTTTAATAACTTGTGCTGGTTCATTACAAATAGCCTTACCAGGACAAGCATCAGCACACTTCATACAAACATCACAAAATTCTTTAACTCCAAAAGTAATTGGTTTATCTGGGGCAATTTCTAAATCAGTATATACTTTTGCTAAACGAACACGAGGTCCATACTTTTCTGTAACTAATAATCCCATTCTGCTAGCTTCTCCTAAACCAGCTTCTATTGCAAGTGGAACTGATAGAGATGTGTCATTTCCACAGGGAGCCGCTTTATAACCTATGTTCCTTAAGAATTCAGCTACTTTATGTCCTGTTTCTGCCATCTGAGAATAGCCAAGTGCAACAGGTGTACAACCTGCTAATGTTGGTGCTGCTTTAATGCCATCATAATCCATTTCAAATGCTAAAACAATTACTGATTTTGGTTCAAATCCTGCTTCACCTTTAAAGTCAGGCTTTACTGTTTTAACCCCAAATGTTTCATATTCACCTTTCTCAAATTTAAATGGATCAAAGGGCAAATATTCTACTGTTCCATCTGGCATTGTAAATGGTTTTACATTTGGAACTGCCCACTCTTCATATGTCCATCTCTTTGTACTTTCATTGTATGGTGCAATTCCAACTAAATCTGCTCCTAAAAATTTTGCAGCCTTTTTAACATATTGTGCAGCTTCCTTTGCATCTTTGAATTTATATTGTTTTTTAGCCATTCCAATCTTTTTGTCCACTTTTGAGTTATCCCAAGAAAATAAACCTGGAACTAAAACTGGCATATCCTTCATTTGTTCACCTGTCTCTGGATTAACTGGATGTGTTTGAATCAGAGCATTACGAACACCCATTTGACTATGAGGAGCAAAATGATCATTTACACTCCAAGCTGATAGCTCTAAAGCTTTATCAATTTGTCTAAATCCTAATTTTCCTGCATTTCTACCTTCTTTAAATCCTTCATGCTGACTTACAAAGACTAACCCTACTTCAGGATATGACTTATACCCAAATCTCTCTGATATAAAGTTATCAACTGGTTCCTTATCCCAAAATGCACGGAAAAAAACATGATTTTGTTGACTAAATCTATTTACATCTTTTGTTACTTCTACTGGAAATTGATCATGTTCTTTTCCAAGTTCTACTGCAAAAGCTTTCTTTGGTTTCGTTGCAATAGCTGCTCCTGTTACTGCAGTAGTCACTCCAGCAACCTTTAAAAATTCACGGCGATTCATCTACCTATGCCCCCTCTAGTTTTTCTATAATTTTTCCTCTAATTTTATTTATTTTCTACTACTTCAATAACTTCTTTTAC
>NZ_NIBG01000052.1 GCF_002270055.1 Anaeromicrobium sediminis
GATGGAAAGGCACCTCGTTAAGAATATAAATAATATGCACATGGATAATTAAATTATGAAAAAGAAGCATGATAAACCCTCAACTATGAAATTGGGGGTTTATTATATTTTGAAATTAAGAGATGATGATTTATAAAAAAGCATACTCCGTATGCTTCGCTATGGAACCCTATGGTTTCCTTCGACGCAACTAAAGTTGCTGAGCATTCTCCTTTAAAGAGGCAGGGGAATCTTTCCCCTACAACCCCTTCATTTTTTATCCACAGAATTTGAAATATTATAATTTCCTTGGGGATAAAAAACGTATAAAAATTATACAAGCGTATACATTTTAAAAGGTTGAAAAATCAATACGAACGTCTAATGATTGTATAAGAATTATGCACCTTAAGAAATAAAATATATATTATTTCATGTATATAATGTGTGAAAAGTGTATTTTAAAAGGGAAGAGGTAAGAAAAGAATTAGAAATAATTATTGGCACAGTAATTGCTTTTAAATATTTCATATCAAGAATATTCTGAAAATGATACCATGAATTGTTTAACAATATAATTAAGATACGCAAGAGAATTGTAAAAACCTTTTCGCAAAATATATTTAAGTATAGTTCTTTAAGGTATATATTGAATTAGATTTGGGTGTCAGAGGAAGCTCTTTTGAAATGAATAATTACAGTTGATAACTGTAGAGTTTGCTAAAAGGTGGCCACCTTTATAAAAGAGTAACCTTAAAAATACACTAAAAAAGAAAAAGGAGGATTATTAATGATATTAACAAATCCTGTTGTTTTGTCAGTTATTGTAATGACCATATTATGCCTATTAAGGTTAAATGTTATTCTGTCATTAATTGTTTCGGCAATTGTAGGAGGATTAGCTGCTGGTATGCCTATAGGAGATACGATGGGCGTACTTATAGGTGGAATGGGCGGAAATGCTGAGACGGCATTAAGTTATATCTTATTAGGAGCACTAGCTACAGCAATTGCAAAAACTGGTGCGGCAGATATATTAGCACTAAAAATTTCAAAAATGATTAAGGGAAAAAGGATTATTCTATTACTTGTTATTTCCTTTGTTGCATGTCTATCAGGGACAGTCATACCTGTTCATATAGCTTTTATTCCAATCTTAATCCCTCCACTATTATTACTTATGAATAAGATGAAAATGGATAGAAGAGCTGCAGCTTCTGCATTGGCTTTTGGATTAAAAGCTCCATACATCACTATACCTGTTGGTTATGGGTTAATATATCACAATATTATTAGAGATCAAATGGGTCTTAGTGGAATGGAAATAACCACTGGGATGGTTTGGAGATCAACCTGGGTAGCAGGTCTTGCAATGCTTACAGGACTTATTATTGCATTGTTTGTATACAGAAAACCTAGAGAATACAAGATTATTGAAAGTGCTGAACCAGAAATGGCAGCTTCATCAGATGAAGTAGTTGTAACGGGAAAACACTATGTAACATTATTGGCAGGCGTAGCCGCACTTGTAATCCAATTAAAATGGGGCTCTATGCCACTTGGAGCACTTGGGGGACTTACAATTATGTTAGCATCACGTGCTGTTAAGTGGAGCGATGTTGAAGAACTTATGGTTGGGGGAATAAGATTTATGGGGCTTATAGCATTTGTAATGTTAGTTGCCTCAGGATATGCGGCAGTTATGAGAGAAACTGGTGGTGTGGAATCTCTTGTAGATGCAGCTGCTAGTATGATGGCAGGAAGTAAATTTATTGCTGCTACTGTTATGATCTTATTAGGTCTTGTCATAACCATGGGAATTGGAACTTCCTTTGGAACCGTGCCTATTCTTGCGGCTATTTATGTACCTCTTTGTATAGAATTAGGATTTAGCCCAAGTGCTACTATTCTTTTAATAGCAATTGCTGCTGCATTAGGAGATGCCGGTTCACCAGCTTCTGATACTACATTAGGACCTACAGCAGGTTTAAATGCAGATGGTCAGCATGACCATATATGGGATACATGTGTACCTACTTTTTTATGTTACAATATTCCACTCGTAGTTTTTGGAATTATAGGTGCAATGTTCTTCTAGAATTATACTAAAAAGGAGCTCTCTTTGGAGAAGCTCCTTTTTTAAAGATAATACTTATGATTATATTAATATTAAGGGCATATTGGGGGGAGTAAAGATGAGGAAGAAGGTTAAAAACTGCGTTGAGATTGTACAAAGAGATGAAAATGTAATTTCAAAAGCATCTCGAGCACCTTATTTTCCATTGGTCATGAAAAGTGGAAGAGGAGCTATAGTGGAAGATATGGATGGAAATAAATATATTGATATGTTTAGCAGTGCAGCAGTTTTAAATACGGGTCATTGTCATCCTAAAATCATTCAAGCTATAAATGAGCAGATAGATAAATTTATCCATTTCTCTACAGATTATATGTATTCGGAGCCACAGGTACAGTTTGCTGAAATGCTTACAAAAATAACACCAGGGGATTTTAAGAAAAAAGTATGCTTTGGTCTATCTGGATCAGATGGAAATGATGGAGCAATAAAATTAGCGAGATCGTATACTGGAAGAACAAAGGTCATTTCTTTTATTGGTGCATATCATGGTTCTACATATGGAGCTATTTCTTTGAGTGCAATTAGTTTAAATATGAGAAGAAAAATTGGACCATTGTTACCAGAAATTTACCATATGCCATATCCTGATTGTTATCGCTGCTCATTTGGAAAGAAGAGAGAATACTGCTTAATGGAATGTCTTGAATATATGAAGACAGCTTTTCAAAACTATATACCATCAGAAGAAGTTGCCGCAATAATAATAGAGCCTATCGCTGGTGATATTGGATTTGCTATACCACCTCAAAAGTATATGGAAGAATTATATAGGATGTGTAAAGAAAAGGGCATATTATTTATTGTTGATGAAGTACAGCAAGGATTTGGACGTACAGGAAAATGGTTTTCTATTGAACACTTTGGAATTGTTCCAGATGTAATTATTATGGGTAAATCTATTGCCTCTGGGCTTCCACTCAGTGCAATTGTGGCGAGAGAAGAAATTGTAGATGCCCTTAACATGCCAGCTCATTTATTTACTGTTCAAGGGAATCCTGTTTGTGCAAAATCTGCCATTGCAACAATAGAAGTTATTAATGAAGAGAATTTGATAGAGCATAGCAATGTGTTAGGAGAATATATAAAAGAACGGTTCAATTTTATGAAAGAAAAGTATGAATTAATAGGAGATGTTAGAGGGAAAGGCCTATCCATTGGAGTAGAGTTAGTAAAAGATAGAATTACAAAAGAAAAGGATACGCAAGCAGCTATTAAAATCTGCTATAGATGTTGGCAGAAGGGTGTTATTCTCATATTTCTTGCAGAAAATATTCTCAGAGTACAACCTCCATTAGTAATTACTAGAGAAGAAGTAAAAGCGGCTTTAAATATTATAGAAGAAACCATACAAGAATATATTGATGGGAAAATTTCAGATCAGGCATTAGAAATAGTAAAAGGTTGGTAACTGGAGAAAATTAAATTAATTGGAATAAGATAGTAAACAAACAAAGTGTATAATTTTTATACTCTTTGCTTGTTTTTTTCAATTTGAAAATTAGGGATTGTTAGTCTTTGTATGGATAAAAATTATACACCTTTATTAAAGTAAAGTTTTTTATTTATAAAAAAACAGGATGTTTACTAGTGTTAAAAAGAAAAATAAAGTTGGCACAGCTGTTGCATATATAAATGGCATATGAAGAGTACATAAATTAAATTTTAAATATTTAAATATTAGAAGGGGGA
>NZ_NIBG01000053.1 GCF_002270055.1 Anaeromicrobium sediminis
ACTGGTTCGTGAAATGAGTAGTTATGTGCAATGGCAAAATCGGAGCAAGGATTCAAAATCATAATTTAACGGTCTTGTAATTCATAAAAGAATGGAGTTACTTATTTTTGATAGAAAATTATGAACTTGATAAGAATAACAATGTAATTACTATTACTTGTGAAGGAGATCGCTATGAAATCAAAAAATAATAATATTATTAAGATGGTTTTAACAGTTGTAGCAATGTTTCTATTTTTATTTGGGTGGATTGGAGGGTTCATAAGTGGTTTAAGTAGTATGGATAGCGTTAACAGTCAAAAGTATTACAAGCAGTATCCTCTCAATGAAAAGAATGGAATTGCTGTGGACTCTGACAGCAATATATATATTGGTGAAGGACAAACAGGAAGTATTCAAGTTTATGATAGTACTGGTAACTTTCAATATGGATTTGGTTTTCCAACTGGTGGAGGAGGATGGTTTGCATTTGGGATTAAAGAAGATAGAATCCATATAGTTACAGCTCGTACCGACAGCTATTTTATATTTGATAAGGGTGAATTAGTTTATTCTGAAAAGGAGATTGATTATAAGCGAAGTGAAGAATTACAGGCAGAGTATAATATGACATATAAAAAATCCTTTTTTAAGGGTAATAAAACTTACAAGATTTCATCAAGGAACACTGTCAGTATCAAAGACAAATTAAATGGGAAAGTGGAGCGAATTCATTTAAAGGTTCCTATTTGGCCTTTTTCTTTCAAGATATTTCATAATATTGCATCTGCGTCAATGGGATTGATTTTTATACTACATCATAAGTTTTTTCTTTCACTATTTAAAGGAACAAAAAAAGAATAAGTTGATATTTGGGTAGTTAGATTTTTTATCTTGCAATAATCTATTAAGTTAAAGTGGGTAATGCAATTGCCACTACACATAACATACTATTTACACACATTCCACAGAGAGCGTGTGGAACGTCGCAATATAGCAAGAACGTTAGATGACATTGTGAGCTAGTATATAGACATTAGTAAAAATTATTATATTTAGGGGTTATAAGAATGATTTATTTTAAGTGGACTGATAAAACTGGAGAATACAATGAAGGGATTCCATCTGTGACATATTATGAATTGATAGATGAGTATGTATTGAGACAATTAATGCTCATTGAAGATAGATGGGTAGGATCAAATAGGAAGGATAAAGAATTTGAATATTATTTAGCAGAAGGTAAGGTTACTCTCAAGGATATTAATTCTTTTGATGGGGATATTAGTATGATTTCTAAAGATGAATTTGAAGAATTATGGGAATTCCATTGTAGTGCTCATCTTGAACTATGGAGGAAAAGTAAAGAAGATTATACTGTTGGAATGAAACTGCAAGGTAGTATTGAAGTGCTTTATCCACAAGGGATGCTAATAAAAGTAGGTGAATATACATTAGCATTAGGGGATTATGAGGCTTGTGTACAAAATTCTTCATGTAAAAGTTTATATCCTAATCAATTAATAAGTGGTAAAGTGAAAGGCTATGATGAAGTGAATATGTGGATACTACTCGAAGAATGTAAAATTGTAAATTAAGAGTATGTATATTTGTAGTTATAGTTAATATAATATGACTTTAGTGGTAGTTTTCCCGTACAACATCATCTAACAGAGTGTTCCCAACATTCATTCTCTATGAAGAAGGGTTTTGAGGGTCAGATCGAACATAGAGAACACCCAGAACGTTAGATGAAAAGCAAAATAAAAAAATAATTGGAACATACAGTTTTTCTTGGAGGTAAAAAACAGATGCAAACTTGGAATATAAAAAACTTAAGCGGAGATTCAACTGTAGAAAATATTAAATATTCTAATGGAGTAGTAACATGTATATATGATGATTACGACTTGGAAAAAAGATTTAGCATAGATATTGTAACTGATGTATTATATTCGCAAGGAGTTTCTGAAAAAGGGTCAGTACATGTACGAATTTTAGATCTAAGTAAGTATGTACCAATAAATCAACCATCAGGTATATATGTTTTTCCAAAAGATTTTGGGCAACAGATGAAATTAGTTCGAAATGGGTTGCATTTGGTATTAGGGAAAAAACAAAAAGAATACCCTTATTTCTTGCAAATAAGAGGTTACAAAATTTTATTAGCCTGTCCGATAAAATCAATAGAAGATGTGAAAGTAACTTTGATAAAAGAATGATATATCTAAGATAAGAGTACAAATACTTTGAATATAGGGATGTGAGAATTACTCATCATCTAACATACTATTTTCAAACATTCCACGAAAACCATGAGAACGTCGCAATATAGTAACACCGTTAGGTAAAATGCAGTAATAAAAAAGAGGGAATTAAAATGCATGATAATAGAAAGCTAGTTATAGAATATGATAATTTTAAAATTTTACAAGAAACAGAAAAGTTCATTTTGGGATATCTTTGGGAAGAAGTATGTTTATATGATAAAGTTCGAAAAAAAGAAATATTTTTACATGAGTTTTATGGTGAGATTGAATGTGGATTACTTTGTGATAAAGAAGAATGGTGTGTGATAGGTGGAGATGTATTAGTCGTTTGGAAAAATAAAAAAAATATTGTTATTGATAGAAAAGAATTAAACTGGGTGCACGATTTAAAGAAAAAGAATTCAAAAATAGTAGAAATTTTTATAGATCCATGGTCTGATAATGCAGCAATTTGGGAATTAAATATAGATAATCTGAATTTGAAAAAAATATCAGAGTTTGATAACCATAAAAATAAGCTATATAGTGAGAAAGTTAAATGGTAGGGCTGCACTCTACCTAACATGCAATTCAAGATATCCTACTTGAAGTATGTAGAACACCTTGAACTGCTAAAACGTTAGGTGGAATAACCAGCTGACGATTATCTAGATTATGCGTTCCATGTGTTAGTGGATTTTAATTTTAAATAGGATAAACG
>NZ_NIBG01000054.1 GCF_002270055.1 Anaeromicrobium sediminis
AAATTTATCTACTAAAGAGGAGAAAAAGCATAATGATACTGATAAAATAAATATATATATGAATATGATAAAACAAAATAGTTATCGATTATTAAGATTAGTTAACAACTTAATAGATATTACGAGAATAGATTCGGGATTTATGGAATTAAGTCTTAAAAAGGAAAATATTGTGCAGATTATTGAAAATATAACTTTATCAACGGTTGAGTATGTAAAAAGTAAATCAAGGACCATAATATTTGATACGGACATAGAAGAGAAAATCATGATATTTGATCCAGAAAAAATGGAGAGAATTATACTTAACCTTATTTCAAATGCTGTAAAATTTACAAATCCAGGAGATAAAATAGAAGTTAATATTTGTGATAAAGATGATAAAATTCAAATCGTAGTAAGAGATACGGGTATAGGCATTCCTAAAGAAAAACAAAAAATAATTTTTGAAAAATTTGGTCAAGTTAAGCACTTGTATAATAGAAACCATGAAGGAAGTGGTATAGGATTATCCCTAGTAAAATCTTTAGTTGACATGCACTCAGGTGAAATATATGTAAAAAGTGAATTAGGGGAAGGGACTGAAGTAATTATTCAATTGCCTGTTAAGTTTCTTCATGAAGAAGAAGACATAAACTTAATCGAAGATTATACACAGTCAACTAATGTAGAAAAAATTAAAATTGAATTTGCAGATATATACGAATAAAGGGAAGGGATGGTTTTCAAAAACTTGAACTGAGACCTTGATCATAACACTATCAAGTGTACATGTAAAAAACGTATTATGGGACCTGATTTCTATATTCAATAGAAGTCAGGTTGTTTAGCTTTCCTTGGAATCTTTCATTATTATAAAAAAATATATATTTCTGTACAGTACGAAGAACATCCTCTCAGTAAATGGGGGGATTTTTAATTATCTAAAAACCCATAAGGATGTACAACAATTGAACATTCGACAAAAGGAGTGAAGTTTCGCTGAAGGAAATTGTAAATAAGTGCAGAAACTAAAATATACAAAATATTTCATCAATAGGTTGTATGAAATATGTGAAGATAGAAATTAACTTGTGGGGTATTAAGATTTTATCTTTATGCTGAAAGTCCTTTTAAAAAGAGAATATAAGATTACATAAAGTTAATGAGTAAAGATGAACTAAATTAAAATCAGCAAATTTAAGGAGGCACAAATGAAAAGCTTAAAGTATAAAATTATGACACCGGTATTTGTATTATCTACTATAGGAATTCTTATTCTATCCTTTTTTGCACATGGAATAGCTAAGGAAATAATCACAAGTTATGTGGAGTTAGCTGTAGAAGATAAGGCTGAAAAACTTGTGAGCTATGTAGATCATAAGCTTGAAGCCTGGGAAGGTCAATTGGAGCTATTAGCTTCAACTGATAAAGCAAAAAAATTAGATTATGAAGGTTTTTTAAAGCATATTTGGGATAAAAAAGATTTGTTTAAAGATCATGAAGTAGTTTTAATCTCTGATAGGAAGGGCGATTTTATAGCTTCAGATGGAACACGGGGAAATGTTGCAGACAGGACATATTTTAATAAGGCTTTGAAAGGAGAATCTGCAATATCTGCATTTAGCATTTCAAAAACTACTGGAAATCCAATCATAGTAATTTCAGTGCCTATTATGGATGATTATGAAAATGTAGTAGGGCTAGTGGCTTCAACAGTAAATTTATATCAAGTTACAGACATAATTAATGCTGAAAAACTAGGTGATTCGGGATATGCATATATAATTAATTCCCAGGGGTTAACCATAGCTCATCCTAGAAAAGAATTTTTGCTAAATGATACACTTGCAAAAAGTGAAAGTAACACTCTTCGTGAAATAATTGCAAAGATGAAAAATGGGAAAGAGGGAATAGGGTATTATAATTTTGAAGATATAAAAAAGATAATTGCATTTAAGCCTGTAAAGTCAGTTGACTGGACAATAGGAATGACTGCAAGTTTTGATGAAGTCAGTGAGAATGTGTCAATGCTTCAAAATAATATTTTGCTAATAGGAATTATTATAGTAATATCAATCCTCACATCATTATATTTTATTACTAATTCTTTAGTTAAAC
>NZ_NIBG01000055.1 GCF_002270055.1 Anaeromicrobium sediminis
TGTTACACATTATTTAGTTCTTAAATGAACATCTAGCGATAATAGCAAGAGGGCTACACCTGTTCCCATACCGAACACAGAAGTTAAGTCTCTTAGCGCCGATGGTACTTGGTGGGCAACTGCCTGGGAGAGTAGGACGTTGCTAGTTNGCAACTGCCTGGGAGAGTAGGACGTTGCTAGTTCAAAGACAAAGGATTTTTATCCTTTGTCTTTTTTTTATTGCCTATCTTTATGTTTTTGGATGGCGTCAGCCAGTCTATCGTTAGATTTCTCTAGATTAAATAAACTATAGGACCTACGAATCTAAATATATTCAACAATTTTTGAAAAGGTGGAACACCAGTACACCCTATGCTGCAAACAATTATGAGCTCTCTATAGCAATTATTTAATTTAAAGTATATAGCCTGGTAGTGACTTCCTTTGAAAAAATTTTGAATATATTTAGATGAAGTAGGTTCATCAACTATAGGAAGCACAAAAAAAGGTGAAGATCAAATCTTCACCTTTCTACTTTAAATTATAATTCTTCTATGAAATTTTTTATCCTCTCAAGACCTTCTAGCAATACTTCTGTACTACACGCATAAGAAATTCTAATGTAGTCATCCATTCCAAAGGCCGCTCCTGGAACTACAGCTACTTTTCCTTCATCTAATAATCTATCTGCTAATGCAATAGAGAAGTGATCTCCATAAGATATTTTATCCTTAAGGGATGACATATTAATAAATATATAAAAAGCTCCTTCTGGATTTACATAGGAAAGACCATCAATAGAATCTATTAATTCTATGGCCACATCTCTTCTTTTCTTATATGTATCTACCATTAACTTAATATCTTCATCACACTGAGTTAAAGCGCTTATACCAGCATGTTGTGATACGGCAGATGGATGGGACACTAAATGACCTTGTAGAGCTCCTATGGCTTTTGCCAGGGTCTTATTACATGCAGTGTATCCTAATCTCCAACCTGTCATGCCCACTGACTTAGATAAACCATTAATAGTAATAGTAATTTCCTTTGCCTTTTCTGATAAGGATGCAATACTGGTAAAATTATCTACATAACAAATTCTTTCATATATTTCATCTGCTAATATGAAAATATTTTTTTCTATACAATAATTAACTATAGATTCTAATTCTTCTTTAGTATAAACAGCTCCAGATGGATTTGATGGATTTGTTATGAATAATAACTTAGTTTTAGAAGTAACATACTTTTCTAAGTCTTCTACTGTAAGTTTAAACTCATTTTCTTTTTTAGTAGTAGGAAATATGGGAGTTCCACCTGTTAGTTTAACCATCTCTGGATAACTAACCCAGTAAGGTTTAGGAATTATAACTTCATCGCCAGGGTCTATTAAAGCCATTAAAGTATTAGTAATAGCATGTTTTGCACCACTTGATACTACTATTTCATCTACATTATAGGAAATGTGATTTTCCTTTTGTAGTTTATTGCATATGGCCTGTCTAAGTTCTACTAGACCAGAAGCTGGCCCATAACGAGTATGGTTTTCTTCTATAGATTTAATACCTGCTTCCTTAGCCTTAGTAGGGGTATGGAAATCTGGTTCACCTATACTGAAATTTATTATATCTAAACCTTCTTTTACTAACTCTCTCACCTTTGTACTAATACCTAAAGTAAGAGAGGGTGTAATATTTTGTGCTTTCTTAGATAACATTATAAACCCTCCTTTGTAAATCTATATTAAACAATTTTATTAAATCTTAGGGATTTTGTAAATAGTATAACGAGATAACATGTTTAATAATCTACAAATAGTATCTCCATAAGCAAGTGATTTCAATAGATGCAATTTATTGGAATAGTTTGGATTTCCAAAAGGTGTTGACGAAACTAAGGGGAGGTGGTATAGTAGTATCTGTTCTTGAAAAACAACAAACATGAAACAAGTTGACAAGAACTTATGAATGTGATATTATAGTACTTGTCGTTGAGAAAAGTCAACAACAAGAAAATTGAACTTTGAAAACTAAACA